>CALAHN010000096.1 GCA_937891825.1 uncultured Alphaproteobacteria bacterium | reverse complement strand
TCTAAGGCTGGTTTGATCTAGCTGTGCTGGCTTTGCTTGAACGCGGCGGCCTGATCGGGCGTCGCTTCGGTCTGATGCTTGGCCTTCCACTCGCTGTAGGGCATGCCGTAGACACGCTCGCGCGCGCCTTCGTAGTCGACATCGACGCCTTTTTCCTTGGCGGCGGCTGTGTACCATTTCGAGAGGCAGTTCCGGCAGAAGCCCGCAAGGTTCATCAGGTCGATGTTCTGCACGTCGGTGCGCTCGCGAAGATGCGCCACCAGGGTGCGGAAGGCGGCGGCTTCCAGTTCGGTCTGCGTCTGGGCGTCTAGGTCGGCCATGGTCGTCCCTCCTGCTACGTAAGCACAGCGCGGCTCATCCAAGCGCGCGCGCCATACTCTCACTCTATCTAGCGCCGATGGAACAGGCGCTCGATATCGGCGATATCCAGTTCAATATAGGTCGGGCGGCCATGATTGCACCGTCCTGAATTCGGCGTCGCCTCCATTTCACGCAAGAGCGCATCCATCTCGGGCTGGGTCAGGCGGCGGCCGGAGCGGACGCTGCCATGGCAGGCGATGGTGGCGGCGACCGCGTCCAGCCGCTCGCTCAGAGGCTCCGCGCCGCCAGACGCCTGCACTTCGTCCGCCAGGTCCCGGATCAACGCTTGCACGTCAGCTTCGCCAAGCGCGGCCGGCGTCTCGCGGACCAGCACGGCGCCCGGCCCGAACGCCTCGACCGTGAGGCCAAGCGCCCGGAGCGCCGGCGCTTCCGCCACGAGCGCCGCCGCGGCCGACGCGTCGATTTCGACGACTTCCGGGATCAGCAGCATCTGGCTTGGAACCTCGCCCCGTGCCCTTGCCGCTTTCAGGCGCTCATAGACCAGACGCTCGTGGGCGGCATGCTGGTCGACCAGCACGATCCCGGTCGCGGTCTGGGCGACGATGTAATTGGCATGGAGCTGCGCCCGCGCGGCGCCCAGGGGATGCTCCGGGCTCGGCTCCGCCGCAGCCGGCGGTTCGGGCCTCGCGGATGGCGGCAGGCCCCCGAACCCGGCGCCAGGCTCCTGGAAGGCGTAGGCCCGGCCGACAGCCGCCCCCGATGGCCGTGGATCGAAGCGCGCCTCCGGCCGCCATGCGCCCAGGGCGGCGCCGCTGGCGGCAGGACCGGTCTGGAACCCGGCGCGCCCGAGCGCATGCTTCAGGCTGGAGATGACGAAGCCCCGGATCAGGCCGGCATCCCGGAAGCGCACCTCCGTCTTCGCGGGATGCACGTTGACATCCACCTCCTCGGCGGGAATGTCGAGGAACAGGGCTGTCGCGGGGAAGCGCCCGCGCGGCAGGATATCGGCATAGGCCGCCCGGCAGGCCGCCAGCAGCACCGGGTCCCGGACCGGCCGACCGTTGACAAAGCAATTCTGCGCCAGGCCGTTCGCGCGGTCATAGCCCGGCGCGCTGGCATGGCCGGAAAGGGTGACGCCCTCCCGCTCCGCCTGGATCGTCATGGCGTGCCGGGCGAAGTCGCGGCCGATGACCTGGGCGGCGCGCTCGACCCGGGCGTCGATCAGGCCGCCGGCGACCGGCAGGGCCGAGAGCAGCGTGCGGCCATCGTCGGCCAGGGTGAAGGCGACGTCGGCGCGGGCGAGCGCGAGGCGGCGCAGCACGTCGAGGCAAGCTTGCAGCTCCGCCTTCGGCGCCCGCAGGAACTTCAGCCGGGCCGGGGTCGCGAAGAACAGGTCCGTCGCCTCGGCGGTCGTGCCGGCGGCGCGGGAGGCGGGCTCCGGGCCACTGACGTCGCCGCCGGCGACCTGGATGCGCCAGGCGCTGTCGGCGTCCGCGGTCCGGCTGGTCAGGGTGAGCCGCGCGACGGCGCCGATCGACGGCAACGCCTCGCCCCTGAATCCCAGGCTGGCGATATGGACCAGATCGTCGTCAGGCAATTTCGAGGTCGCGTGCCGTTCGATCGCGAGCGTGAGATCGTCCGCCGTCATGCCGCGACCGTCATCGGCGACGCGGACCATCGCCCGCCCGCCATCCGCCAGCGTCACGTCAATGCGCCCGGCGCCCGCGTCGAGCGCGTTCTCGACGAGTTCCTTGACGACGGCCGCCGGCCGTTCGACGACTTCGCCGGCCGCGATCCGGTTGACCAGCCCGCTGGGGAGACGGCGGATGCTCACCCGCGCGTCCGGGCGCTCTCCAGATAGCGTCTGGCGAGCGCCTTGCCTTCTTCGACAGCCGGTTGATCGAACGGATCGACCTTGAGCAGCCGCGCCGCCAGGATCGTTTCTAGCTCGAAATGCGCCATCAGCGCGCCCAGCGTCGCCGCATCCGCCTGCCCGATCCGGAAGATGCGGGTCGGCCGCTGGTTGGCGATCAGCGTCGCGGCTGTCGCTTCCTGCTCCGCGCCGAGCAGGTCGCCCAGGGGCCGGCCGTTCAGGTAGCGGAGGTCGGGATCGTCTGTCGCCATCGGCGTCGGCCCGCCGCCAGCCGCGCCCAGGATCAGCGTGAACATCTTGTCGGCCGGCCCAGCCAGATAAAGCTGCAACTGGCTATGCTGATCGACGGCGCCGAGGGCGTTAGCGGGCAACGTGCCCTGCCCGTCCTTGCCCAGGCTTTCGGCCCAAAGCTGGCGGAACCAGAATGCGAAGGGCTGAAGCGCGTCGATATAGGGCATCATCACCGTGACGGCGCAGCCGCGATCTCGGGCGAGGCCGACGGACAGCGCCGCGCCAAGCGCCGCCGGGCTCGCCTCGGGAGCGGCGAGCAGCGAAGCGTCGAGCGCAGCGCTGGCGCCGGCGCGAACGGCACGGATATCGACGCCAGCGATCGCCGCCGGCAGGAGGCCGACATTGGTCAACGCCGAATAGCGGCCGCCGATCTTGAGGTCATGGGCGAGCGTCGTCATGCCGTGGCTGGCGGCGAAGCGGGCGAGCGGGCTGTCCTTCGGCTCGGTCAGGACCGTGAACGCGGCCGCCGCCCGCGCCGGCCCCACTGCGTCCGCCAGCCATTTCTGGCAGGTCAGGGTTTGCAGCAGGGTCTCGGCGGTGCCGCCCGACTTGGAGATCGCGATGACGCGGGTCGTCGCCGGGTCGGACGCCTTGAAGAGCGCCTGGAAGGTCGCGGGATCGACATTGTCGAAGAAAGCGACGCGCGGCCGGCCGGGCGCAGGGCCGAAGCCATGATCGACGAGACGGACCAGGGTCTGCCCGCCGAGACTGGAGCCGCCGGTGCCCAGGACAGCGACCGTACCGGCGCCGTCGGCGATCGCGGCCGCGGCAGCTTCGATGGCGCCGAGATCGTCGGTCCGGTCGGCGGCCGCCAGAACGGCGGCCTCGCCCGAGCGGCGTTGGCGTTGCAGGTCCTCGAGATCGGGCCCGAGCGCCGCCGTCAGACGCTCGAAGGCCGACCGGTCAAGCCCGCCAGCGCCCAGCGCGCCCGCAATATCCTGCGCATAGGGCAGCCCTGCCATCAGTCGTCGTCCTTGACGGCGATCGGCCGCCAGCCCGTCAAGCCGGTCGGCGCGCCCGCCACAGCGAAGATCAGATTGTCGGGACGGAACAGCCGCTTCGCGACGGCCGCGGCTTCCTCCAGCGTCACGCTTTCGATCAGCGCGGCGCGGCGATTGAGGTAATCCATCGGCAGATTATAGGTTCGGATCGCCAGAAGCGTGTCCGCGATGGCGCTGGTCGAGTCCAGCGCCAGCGGCAGCGAACCGGTGATGTAAGCCTTGGCGTCGGCCAGTTCTTCCGCCGTCGGACCCTGTTCCGCCATGCGCGCCCATTCAGCTTCGACGACGGCGACGGTCTCGGCGACGGTCGCGTTGTTGGTCGATGCCGAGCCGATGACCAACGCAGCAGCGTCAAGCTCCGTCAGTCCGGCGCTGATGCCGTAGACGAGGCCGCGCTTCTCCCGCACTTCCGACATCAGCCGCGTGCCGAAACCGCCGCCCATGATCTGCATCAGCACGGTCGCGGCGCGCCAGTCGGGGTCGTTGCGCGGCACGCCGCGGCCGCCGAACACGATGGTCGATTGCGGCGCCGCCATCTCCGCCAACAAGCGGATCGGAGTGCTGGGCAAGGCGACCGTCGGCAGATCCGCCGGTCCGCCCGGCGCCATTTCCGGCAAGGCCCCGAACGCGCGGCCAAGCGCATCCTTCATGCCAGCCGGCGTCACGTCGCCGGCGACGGTGACAAGCAATCGGTCGCGACCGAACCGTTGTTCGCGGAAGGCGACAAGAT
This sequence comes from uncultured Alphaproteobacteria bacterium, assembly GCA_937891825.1. Classification (GTDB taxonomy): domain Bacteria; phylum Pseudomonadota; class Alphaproteobacteria; order Bin95; family Bin95; genus VMCJ01. The sequence goes on along the minus strand of CALAHN010000096.1, from coordinate 13,732 downwards.
CGTCGGCGGTGATCTTCTGCAGCGTCGCGACCCGGCCCTTGACGGACCGCGCATAGGGGTGGCTGCCGAAAACCGTTTCCAGAAACGCCCTGTAGGCCCGGCGCGACGGCCGTTCCCTGGCGGATATCAGGCCGGCGATATGGCTGGCCTGCGCCCGCTCCAGCGCCGCCGGATCGAAGCGCGGGGCGCTGAGCGCCAGGCCCAGCATGTCGGCGGCTTCCGGCAGGTTCTTCGACAGCGTGTAGAGCATGCCGGAGATGCCGTCCTGGGTCGCCTGGATGCTGATCGTCGCAGAGAGGTTGGCGAGCCGTTCCTTGAAGGCGCGGTCGTCCATTTCGCCCGCGCCTTCCGTCAGAAGATCGGCGAGCAAGCTGGCGCGTCCCTGCAACGTCGGCGGATCCGTCGCCGCGCCGCCTTCGATCTGGAAGGCGATCGCGACCACGGGCACGGCTGGGTCCGATTGCAGCCATGCCGAGACCCCGTGCGCCTGGACCTCCTGCACGGGCGACGCCGCCAGCGCGGGCATCCCCGCCAGCGCCAGTCCCAGCGCGCCGATCAACCCGAAAATCGACTGGCGCAATGCTGTCATGATGGGCCCTCGCCTGCAGGCAGCAGCAATCCGGACGCCGACCGGTTGATCTGGAACAGCGCCCTGGCAGCCGCCTCGACCGCGGCCTTGTCGACAGCGTCGATCCGCTCCGGCCATGCCTCGATATCTTCGACCGTCTGCCCGGCCGCAAGCGCGCCGCCGATGATGCGCGCCGGTCCGTCCAGGCTGTCCCGGGCGATGATCGCTTCCGCCGCGAGACGCTGCTTGGCGTCCAGGACCTGCTTCTCGGTGACGCCGTCCTTCAGGATCGACGCGATTTCGGCGTCGAACGCAGCTTCCAGCGCCGCCAGATCGACGCCGGCCGCCGGCATTCCATAGAGGCCGGCAGAGCCATAGTCCCGGCCCTGGCCGTCATACCAGAAAGCGACCGCGAGCGCCTTTTTCTGCTCCAGCACGAGCGCCTTGTGCAGACGGCCGGTATCGCCGCCGAGAATTTCCGACAGAACATCGAGGGCATAAGGCTCAGACGCGGCGCCGCGGTAGGGCGGGGCCACATAGAGCCGCCGCCACGTCGCCTGCCGCACCCGGGCGTCCTTCAGCACGACCTGGCGGGCGGCATGCTGTTCCGGCTCATAGAAGCGCGCCGCCGGCGGCCGCTCGCCAGCCGGCACGGCGCCATAGGTCTCACGGGCGATCTGCAGCACGGCCTCGGGCTTGACGTCGCCCGCGACGACCACGACCGCGTTATTCGGCATGTACCATTTCCGATAGAACGCCATGGCGTCGACAAATGTCAGGCGCTCGATCTCCGGCCGCCAGCCGATGATCGGCCGCCGATAGGGATGGCTGAGGTAGAGCGCCGCGTTCAGCGCTTCGCCAAGGATGCCTTCCGGGCGGCTTTCGACGCGGGACAGCCGCTCCTCCAGCACCACGTCGCGCTCCGCCAGGGTCACGGCTTCATCAAGCTTCAACCCGGTCATCCGGTCAGCTTCCATCTCCATGACCATGCGCAGCCGGTCGGCCGCGACGATCTGGTAGTAGCCGGTCATATCGCGGGAGGTGAAGGCGTTCTCCTGGCCGCCATTCCGGGCGACGGCCTTGGAAAACGCGCCGGGCGGGGTCTTCGCCGTGCCCTTGAACATCAAGTGTTCCAGGAAATGCGCCAGCCCGGTTTCGCCGGCCTGCTCGTCGATGGCGCCGACCTTGTAGTAGATGAAATGCGCGACCGCCGGGCGGCGATGGTCCTCGACGACGACCAGTTCGAGGCCGTTGTCCAGAACGTACCGCGTCGGCCCGAAGACCTTGGCGCTCGCGGCAGATAGCCAGGACGCCAGCGCCAGACCGGCCGCCAGCCCCAGGATCGCGCTGAAGCGCAGGCGCGCGCGCATCAAAACAGCTTAATCGTCTTGAATCCGGATGACAGGCGCTCGACCTCGATCTTCGGCGTTTCGCCTTGCGTCACAGGATTGCCTAACGCCGCGTTCTCCTTGATGCGGCGGCTTTCGCCCGCAGGATCGACGACGACTCCCGGCTCCGCGAGCTTGCGCCAAAACATCATCCGTTCGATCAGGTTACGGTCGTCTTCCGCCAGCAATTGCGCTTCCTCGTCGACCTTGCGGCGAATGCCGGGATCGACATCGGTCGCGTCCAGGCGCGCCAGCAATGCGCTCTCGCCCTGGCCGCGCGGCCTGCCTGCGGCGGACCCGCCTTGGGCGCCGCCTCCGGCGAACAGATTGTAGTTGGTGATCACGTCGATCTGCTGGTCGGACCGGCCGGCGATAAAGCTGTAGGTCACGGGCTGGGCGACCGGCCGCGCCGTCGCCAGCGCGGTCGCCGCCGCCTGGCGGGCGTCGCCGCCGGTCCGGGCGCCGACCAGCAGCGAGCGGGCCTGATCGCGCTGATCCGCCCGGCCGACGCCGGTCGCGCCGACTTCGGGCGGACGCAAGCTGAAATCGGGCGGCAAGCTGAGCGGCGCATTGCGCACCACGGCGAATTCATCGGGCGCCTTTTTCACAAGGCCCAGATCATCCTTGAGGCTGCCGCATGCCGCCGCGAGCGAACCCATCGCGGCAATGAGAAGAAAGCGAGCATGAAAACGCATCGATCGTCACTCCTCCCCCAGAGATTCAAGCCTCTATTGTGTAGTCGATGGCGGACCTGGCCACAAGGAATCGATGAGGATAAGAACGACCCCAAATGTGATCGACATATCCGCCACGTTAAAAACCGGCCAGCTCCAACTCCGCCAATGCAGCAACAGGAAGTCGATGACCGCGCCATAGATCGCCCGGTCGATCACGTTGCCGACAGCGCCGCCGACGATCAGCGCATAGCCCAATGTCGCGACCCAGGCCGGCGCTTTCAACATCTGCCACAGCAGAAATGCCGAGATAATCAGCGCGACGCCGATAAACAGCACGGCCGGCAAGGCGCCGCTGCCGAACAGCCCGAAACTGACGCCGCGGTTCCACGTCAACGTCAGGTCGAGGAAGGGCAGCACCGCAATCGGCTCGATCGGCGAGAACGCCTCCAGGGCGTATTGCTTCGTCGCCTGATCGAACGCCAGCACGCCCGCGATGACCGCGAACCCGAGCAGACGTAAGCGCGGCTGCCCCGTCACGCAGCGCCGCCTGGCCCGCCCAGAGCGGACGGCATCCGGTCGACGGCATCGGCGCACCGGCCGCACAAGCTCGGGTGCGCCTGGATCTGGCCGACATCGGGCAACTTCCGCCAGCAACGGTCGCATTTCTCGGCCGCCGCCAGCTTGCTTTCGACCGCGACGCCCGAAACTTCCTCCAGCCGGAACGCCGCCGCCGGGCCGTCGCCCGAGCGGAGGTCGACCGCCGACGCGATGGAGATTTCGGCGAAATCGACGCCTTCAAGCTGCGCCATGCGCGCGTCCGAAAGCCAGACGACCGGCGCCGCGTCCAAGCTCGAGCGCATGCGCTTCTCCGCCCGTTCCCGCTCCAGCGCGCCGGTGACGACGCGGCGGATGTCGCGGATATGCGCCCAGCGCTGCCCGAGCGCGTCGTCGCGCCAGGCATCGGGCGTCTCCGGGAACGTGACTCGGTGGACGCTCGCCTGATCCGCGTCGCCGTGGCGGGCGAGCCAGGCTTCCTCGGCCGTGAAGCACAAGATCGGCGCGAGCCAGGTCGCGAGCCGGTCGAAGATCGCGTTCATGACGGTCCGGTTCGCGCGGCGCTCCATGCTCGCCGGATGGTCGCAGTAGAGGCGGTCCTTGCGGATGTCGAAATAGAAGGCGGAGAGGTCGGTCGCGCAGAAGGTGTGGAGCGCGGTCCACAGGCCATGATAATCGTAGTCGTCGATCGCCTTGCGGACGAGCGCATCCATCTCCCAGAGCCGATGCAACGCCCAACGATCCAGTTCCGGCATGGCCGTCGGATCGACCGCTTCGGCGGCGTCATAGCCCTCGAGCGCGCCGAGCAGGTAGCGCAACGTATTCCGGACCCGGCGATAGAGATCGGACTGATGCTTCAGGATTTCCGCGCCGATCCGGAGATCCTCGGCATAGTTGGCGGAGACCACCCAGATGCGCAGGATGTCGGCGCCATACTGGTCCATCACATCCTGGGGCGCCGTGACATTGCCGAGCGATTTCGACATCTTCCGCCCTTGCTCGTCCAGGACGAAGCCATGGGTCAGGACGGCGTCATAGGGCGCGCGGCCGCGGGTGCCGGAGCTTTCCAGCAGCGAGGAATGGAACCAGCCGCGATGCTGGTCCGAGCCTTCGAGATACAGATCGGCCGGCCATTTCAGATCGTCCCGGTCTTCCAGCACGAAGGCATGGGTCGAGCCAGATTCGAACCAGACCTCGACGATATCCTGGACCTGCTCATAGTCCTTCGGGTCGTACGCGTTGCCGAGAAAGCGTTCCGGCGGCGAGGCGAACCAGGCGTCCCCGCCCTCGACCTTGAACGCTTCGACGACGCGGTCGAACACGGCCTGATCGCGCAGGATCTCGCCGGTTTCGACATGCACGAAGAGCGGGATCGGCACGCCCCAGGCGCGCTGGCGCGAAATGCACCAGTCCGGCCGCTGCTCGACCATGCTGTAGAGGCGATTGCGTCCCTGGGGCGGCACGAAACGGGTCGCGTCGATGGCGGCGAGCGCGGTCTTGCGCAGATCGTTCGTCTCCATGGAGATGAACCACTGCGCCGTGTTCCGGAAGATCAGCGGCGCCTTCGAGCGCCAGGAATGGGGATAGCTATGCTTCAGCCGCCCCCGGCCATAAAGGCCGCCAGCGCCGACGCCTATGGCCGAGACCGCCTGCATCGCGTCGATGACGGCAGCATTCGCGTCGCCCTCGCCGCCATCGTCGGCCAGGATGCGCTTGCCGGCGAACAGCGGCACGAAATCCCTGAACGCCCCGTCGGGCGCCACATAATCCGTCACCTCAAGGCCATGTTGCTGGCCGAGATAGAAGTCATCGGCGCCGTGGCCGGGCGCGATATGCACAAAGCCCGTGCCGGCGTCCATGGTGACGAAGTCGCCGTTCAGGACCGGCGACGGCGTCTCGTAGCCTTGGCTCTGGAGCGGATGAGCGGCGATCGTGCCGAGGAGATCGGCGCCGGTCATGGTGGCGAGCACCGACAACGCCTCGATGCGCATCGCCTTGCATGCCGTTTTCATCAGCGCCTGGCCGAGCACGATGACGGCGCCCGCCTTGATGAAGCTTTCGTCCGCCGCGCCATCGACCCGGATACGGACATAAGTTTCCTCAGCTGCCGCCGCGATGGCCCGGTTCGAGGGCAAGGTCCAGGGGGTCGTCGTCCAGATGACGATGCAGTCGCCTGCCTCCAACTGGCTCGCGGGGCCTGGCGTCACGACCGGGAAGCCGACATGGACGGTCGGCGATACATGATCCTCGTACTCGACCTCGGCATCGGCGAGCGCGGTCTTCTCGATACAGGACCACATCACCGGCCGCTGGCCGCGGTAGAGGCCGCCGTTCATGGCGAACGCCGAGATTTCGCCGGCGATCCGAGCTTCGGCCGGGAATTTCAGCGTCGCGTAGGGAACCTTCCAGTCGCCGATGACGCCAAGGCGCTTGAATTCCTCGCTTTGGACGCCGATCCAGTGCTGGGCGAAAGCGCGGCATTCCTCCCGGAACTCCAGGATCGGCACGGCGTCCTTGTCCTGGCCCTTGGCCCGGTAGCTTTCCTCGACCTTCCATTCGATCGGCAGGCCGTGGCAATCCCAGCCCGGCACATAATTCGCGTCATAGCCCGACATCTGCCAGGCGCGATTGATGACGTCCTTCAGGATCTTGTTGAGCGCGTGGCCGATATGCAGATGGCCGTTCGCATAGGGCGGCCCGTCATGCAGGATGAACTTTTCGCGGCCCTTGGAATCTTCCCGAAGCCGCGCATAGAGGTCCATCGCCTCCCAGCGCGCCAGAATCTCCGGCTCTTTCTTGGGCAAGCCGGCGCGCATTGGAAAGTCGGTCTTCGGCAGGAAGACTGTGGCGCGATAGTCGTCGCTCATGATGTCCGTCTTATGCTTGGGTGAGATGGCCGCGCGCCGTCGCCGCATCGCGCGCGATCTGGGTTTTCAAGGCCTCGAAGCTGTCGAATTTCTGTTCCGGGCGGATAAATCGCAATAACTGAACCCGAACGCGCTTGTCGTATACATCCCGGTCGAAGTCAAACAGATGCGTCTCCAGGCGCTCGTTCAAGCCGCCGACGGTCGGCCGCTTGCCCAGATTGGCGACGCCGCCTCGCCATGCCGTCTCGCCCGCGATCAACGCCTTGACGGTGTAGACGCCGAGCGCCGGGCGCACGAGGTCGCCGAGGTCCATGTTCATCGTCGGGAAGCCGATGGTGCGGCCGCGCTTGTCGCCGTGCGCCACCACGGCTTCGATCTCCCAGGGGCGGCCAAGCAAGGCAGCCGCGCGTTCGACGTCGCCCGCCGCCAGCGCCCGCCGGACCATGCTGGAGGAGAACACGACGCCGTCCGCGCCCGCCATCGCCGGAACCGAGGTCACGCTGAAGCCATGGGCGGCGCCGGCCTCGATCAGAAACCGGGTATCGCCGGCCCGGCCCTTCCCGAAGCGGAAATCCTCGCCGACCGCGATATGGCTGGCGGCCAGGCCGTCGACCAGGGCGAGCTTTAGGAAATCGTCGGCCGACAGGCTGGCGAATTCCCTGGTGAAGGGGCAGATCGCCAGGAAATCGACGCCGAAGCTTTCCAGCGCCCGCGCGTTGCCACGCCAGTCGCTCAGGCGAAACGGCGTGGGATCGTCGGACAGGACGCTGCGGGGATGCGGCTCGAACGTCAGGACGCCGAGGCTGACGCCCCGGGCGCGCGCGGCGGCGGCGGCGGCCTGGATCACCGCCGCATGGCCCCGGTGAACGCCGTCGAAATTGCCGATGGCCACGGCGGCGCCCCTGCGCGCGCCGTGGATATCCTCAAGGCGATGGAAAACCTCGATCATGGATCGACCCTGAACCGGACTGCCGTTCAAGCGCCGCGCGAGGGCGGCATGACGACCGCCTCGCCCTCAACGACCGGCTTGCCCTTGACCAGGCAGAGGGTGCGCAAGGTGACGCGCCGCTTTGCCAGATCGATCTCGGTGATCTCGCAATCCGCCGTGACCGTGTCGCCCGGCCGCACAGGCGCCTTGAACCTGAGCGTCTGGGAGAGGTAGATCGCGCCCGGCCCCGGCATCCGCGCGCCAAGCACGGCGGAGATGAAGCCCGCGGTCAGCATGCCGTGGGCGATCCGGCCCTTGAACATGGTCTGTGACGCATATTCCTCGTTCAGATGCATGGGGTTGGTATCGCCGGAAATGCCCGCATACAGCACGATATCCGCTTCCGTGACGGTCTTCGCGAACGTCTCCCGCTGGCCGACCTTCAGATCCTCGATGAAATATCCGCCGGACGACGCCATCGCTCAACGCTCCTGAAACATGAATAACGCGCCCGTTGATAGCCCAAGTGGCGGCTCAGGACCATGCGGCTTTTGTTCAGCCCGCGATTCCATCAATGAACCGGGCAAGCTTGATGTCCCGTTCCGAGACGCCTTTCGCATCATGGCTCGTCAAGGTCACGGCCACCTTGTTGTAGACATTCGACCATTCCGGATGATGATCCATTTTCTCGGCCATGAGCGCGACGCGGGTCATGAAGGCGAAGGCCGCGTTGAAGTCCGGGAAGGTCAGCGCGCGCTCAATCGCCTCACGGCCATCGGTCTTGCGCCATGCGGGCAGGTCTTGCAGCGCCTGAACGAGCGCATCTCCTGTGATCGTCTTTGCCATGCTATAGCCGTCCTCCATCACTTAGATCAAACCAACCTTAGGCGGAATCGCCTAAGGTTGGATGATTTGATCGATCTCAATAAGGTAGAGCATGGACCGCGCGTCCACCTGGACGCGCCATGCTCTAGAGCGAGTTTCGACAGATGGGCGTTCCGCAATTCCCGCCAAGCCTGGACGATCTGTCCGCCATCGCCGAACGGGTGATGGCGGACCTTCCGGCGCCGTTCCGCAAGGCCATTGCGGCGGTGCCCATCCTGGTCGAGGAATTTCCAAGCGCCGATGTTCAGGCAGATATGGAGCTTGAAAGCGAATTTGACATCCTCGGCCTCTATCACGGCGTCGATCTTGCTTCGAAGAGTTTCGCCGATACGGCGGGCGACATCGACCGCATCTTCCTCTACCGTCGCCCGATCCTCGATTACTGGTGCGAAACCGGCGAAGCGCTCGATCATCTGGTCGCCCATGTTCTGATCCACGAAATCGGCCATCATTTCGGCCTGTCGGACGATGACATGGAAGCCATCGAAGCCGGACTTCGCTAAGCCAGCCCAAGGAGAATTCCAATGACGCGCACGCCAACCGAAGGCGCCCTCGCGCCGCTCGCCCAGCATGACTGGTTCTTCGTCGGCGGCGCCCATGAGGCGACTGCTTCCGGCGGCTTCATGACCGGGCAGATGTATGTGGAGCGCTTCGTGCCCGCGGATCGCCGCCATGCGACGCCTGTCGTCATGATCCACGGCGGCGTCCAGACCGCGTCGAACTTCATCGCGACGCCCGACGGCCGGCCCGGCTGGCTCCACGACTTCCTGCATGCGGGCTATGCCGTCTATCTGGTCGACCAGCCCGAGCGCGGCCGCTCCGGCCACCGGCTTGCGGGCGCCGCGCCCGCGCCCTTGTTCCGCTACACTGCGGACCGCATCGAGGATGTGTTTACCGCGCCCGCCCAGGCGCATCTCTGGCCCCAGGCGGCCCGGCATGCCCAATGGCCCGGAACGGGCATGCGCGGCGATCCGGCCTTCGAGCGGTTCTTCGCCTCCCAGGTCGAGCAATTGGCCGACCGGGACGCGATCGAGCGGATGAGCCGCGACGCCGGGGCTGCCCTCCTGGACGATATCGGTCCGGCGATCCTGCTGACCCATTCCCAGTCCGGCCCGATCGGCTGGACCATCGCCGACGCCCGGCCGGACAAGGTGAAAGCGATCCTCGCGATCGAGCCGAACGGCCCGCCCTTCCAGGATGTGGCCTATCTGGCCGAGCCGCCCTGGTTCAAGTATGTCGAGGACGGCCGGAAGTGGGGCATCACGCGCCTGCCGATGGCCTTCGACCCGCCGGCCGAGACGCCAGCGGATCTGAAGCCCGCCCCGGCGCCCGCGCCCTCGCCCGAGCATGTCGGCGGCCTGATGCCGACCGGCCGCCGCCGCCGCCTGATCAATCTGGCCGGCCTGCCGATCCTGATCGTGACGGGCGAGGCCTCCTATCACGCGAGCTACGACCACTGCACCAGCGCTTTCCTGAACTGGGCCGGCGTCGCCCATGACTTTCTCCGCCTGGAGGACCGGGGCCAGACCGGCAACGGCCACATGATCATGCTGGAGAAGAACAGCAGCGCCGTCGCGCAGATTCTGGTCGACTGGCTCGCGGAAAAAGGGCTTTAGCTCCCGCCGGTCAAGCTACATTTCCTTCCTGAGATACCGCCAGACGCCCCAGGCGTTCACGACGAACAGCACGGCGTTCTGGGCGACCAGGTCGAACGCATCGCCGAGCAGGCCGACGCAGGTCCATCCCGCCGATGCGATCGTCATCAACAGAATGCCGAAGCCCGTGCGCCGGTCGCCGCCACGCGAGGAAATGATCAGCGCGCCCGCCACGATCATCGCAGCCGACGCCCACCGCAGACTATCTTCCAACATGTCTCAAAGCCTTATTATTGCAGGCGGCCTGTCCTGGTTCCCCGCCTGCATCCGATCCGGCGATTCAGCATTCGCTCCAACCATTGGAACAATTGGCGTTTGAGATTGTTTCCTTCAGAGCCGCCTGAATCCGCAAAGCGGCATTTCGAGGAGTGAGACAATGTCTGAATCGGAGAGCGTTTATCGCAAGGTCGAGGTCGTCGGCTCCTCCGGCGCCAGCATCGAGGATGCAATTCAGAACGCGATCGCCCGGGCCAGCTCGACCCTCCGCAACATCAGTTGGTTCGAAACCGAGAAGATCACCGGACACATCGTCGACGGCAAAGTCGCCCACTATCAGGTCGACCTGAAAATCGGCTTCCGGTTGGAATAGTCGGGCGGCGGCGAGGCTAGCCCCAAGTCTTGGTCGGCGGCGACTTGATTTCGATCTGGACGGAGTCTTCCAAGGCTTCGTGATAGTGCTTCACGCCCGGCGGGTGGACCCAGGCGTCGCCGGGCTCGGCGATGAAGCTTTCGCCTTCGATCACGACCCGCATCCGTCCGGAGACCAGATAGCAGATCGATTCATGGTCCGGGTGGGCGTGTTCCGGATCGACTAGGCCCTGTGGGCGCTTCGCCTCCATGAACAGCATCGACTTGCCGGCGATCAGGGGCTTGATCGATAGGCGCACATCGCCCGCCCCCTCCGCATGGCCCTCAAGCTTGGAAATGACTTCGGCGGCGACCGCCTTGTTCTTGACGAACAGCGTCGGCGAGGGCGGGAAGCGGCGGGCGTCATCGGGCATGAGGCGATCCTCCAGTGCGGGCGTCGCCGCAGTAAACGCCAAGTCGGCGGCCGCCGTCAAAAATACTTGCCGGCCTTCAAGCTGACATGGCCCTTGCGGCCGACGATGACGTGATCCAGCACCTCGACGCCGATCGCCTCGCCCGCCTTCGCGATCGCCTTGGTGAGCGCGATATCGGCGCGCGACGGCGTCGGGTCGCCCGAGGGGTGGTTGTGCGCCAGGATGACGGCGGTCGCGCCCAGCTCCAGCGCGCGCCGCACCACCTCGCGCGGGTAGGCGGGCGTCTGGTCGATGGTGCCCTCGCCCTGTACTTCATCCCGGATCAACACGTTCTGCTTGTCGAGAAACAGCACCCGGAACTGCTCGACCGGCCGGCGCGCCATGGCGACGCGGCAATAGTCGATGACCGCCTGGAAGGAGGTCATCGCCGGGCTGGCGCTGGCTTCCGCGCGGGCGAGGCGTTCCGCCCCCGCGGCGACGGTCTTGAGGGCGACGACGGCGGCCTCCCCCATGCCCTTGACCTCGGCGAGCGCGGCCACGGGCGCGCTGACCGCCTCGGCGAAGCCGCCGAACCGGTCGATCAGGGCGCGGGCGATCGGCTTGGTGTCCTGGCGCGGGATCGCCAGGAACAGGATCAGCTCCAACAACTCATAGTCCGCGACGGCGGCGGGCCCGCCATCCAGGAACCGCTTGCGGAGGCGCTGGCGGTGGCCGAGATGGCCCGGTTTCCTGTCCGGCTCCCCCTCCTCAGCCATGGCGGTCAGGCGTAAGGCGCTTTGGTGTGCCCGGCGGGCGAGAGCGTGAAGATCTCGCAGCCGGTTTCCGTGACGCCGAGCGAATGCTCGTACTGGGCGGAAAGGCTGCGGTCGCGCGTGACGGCGGTCCAGCCGTCGGCCAGGATCTTGCTGTCCGGCCGGCCGGCGTTCACCATCGGCTCGATCGTAAAGAACATGCCGGCCTCCAGCACGGAGCCTTCGCCCGGCCGGCCGTAATGCAGCACGCTCGGCGGCGCATGGAAGTCGCGGCCGAGGCCATGGCCGCAGAAATCCCGGACGACCGAGAACCGCTCGCTTTCGACATAGGCCTGAATGGCGGCCCCGATATCGCCGAGCGTCGCGCCCGGCTTAACCATGGCGATGCCGCGCATCAGCGATTCATAGGTCACGTCCATCAGGCGCTGCGCCTTGATGCTGACGGCCCCGACCGGAAACATCCGGGAGGAATCCCCATGCCAGCCGTCCAGGATCACTGTCACGTCGATATTGACGATATCGCCTTCCGTCAGGCGCTTCGGGCCGGGAATGCCATGGCAGACGACATGGTTGATCGATGTGCAGATCGACTTCGGAAAGCCCCGGTAGTTCAAGGGCGCGGGAATGGCGTTCCGGGCGGTGATGAATTCATGGGCCAGCTTGTCGAGGCTTTCGGTCGTGACGCCGGGCCGCACATGCTCCGTCAGGAAATCCAGCGTTTCGGCGCAAAGCCTGCCAGCGCGGCGCATGCCTTCGAAATCCGCCGGCGGATGCAGGATGATGCGGTCGCGATTGACGCGGCGCGCGGTCGATATGTCCATCTGGTTCATGCTCTCGGTCTCTGCTCAACGTTCCGCATCAGGCGATATCCAAAGGCACGGGCTGACGCAGCTCAATGCCCTGCATGGTGACAGCGCAATCATAACAGAGCGTTTCGACGCCAGCCGCCCTCGCCGTCCGATAGGCCGCGCCGTAGGCGGGATCGATATCGTCGGCAAGGCGGAAGCTCCCGCAATCCTGACGTTGCACGATATAGAGCATCACTGCCCGCGCGCCAATCCGAACCATCGCGCCCAATTCGTCAAGATGCTTGGCGCCGCGCGCGGTCTTCGAATCCGGGAATTCCGCCCGGCCCTCGCGCTCCAGATGCACGTTCTTGATCTCGACATAGCAATCGCGTTTCAGGGGATCGGTCAGCAGGATGTCGATCCTGGAGTTGACGCCGTATTTCACCTCCCGCCGAAGCTCGGCATATCCGGCGAGCGCGGGGATGCGGCCCGCCTGGATCGCAGCTTCCGCGATCCCGTTCGGCCGGCCCGTATCGATGCCGACGAGGCCGCTCGGCAGTTCCGTCAATTCCCAGGCATAGGCCAGCTTGGCTTTCGGGTTCTTCGCCGGGCGCAGCCAGACCCGCATGCCGGGATCGGCCAGGCCCAGCATCGCGCCGGGGTTCGGGCAGTGGGCGACAATCTCCTCGCCGGTATCCTCGAAGGCGACATCGGCAAGGAAGCGCTTGTAGCGGCGGATCAGCCGGGCGGGGCGGAGAGGTTTTTCGAACTGCATGCCATTCCAGTTGGTACTTGGGTCGGGCGACCCTATTATCTCTGGCGCCATTGATGAAGCCCTAGTGAGTATCGCCGACATGACCGACCCTTCCGACGCGCCCGCCACCGTCACCGCCGGCATGGTGATCATCGGCAACGAGATCCTGTCCGGCCGGACCCAGGACCTGAACGTGGCGTTCGTCGCCAAGGAGCTGAACGCGATTGGCATCCAGATGCTGGAAGTGCGCGTCGTGCCGGACATCACCCATGAAATCGTGGCGGCGGTGAACGCGCTGCGCACCAAGTTCGACTATGTGTTCACGACCGGCGGCATCGGCCCGACCCACGACGACATCACGGCCGAAGCCGTCGCCGCCGCTTTCGGCAAGGAAGCCACATATCACCCGAAGTCCTATGCTATCCTGGAAGCGACGATGATCCGGCGCGGCATCGAATTCACCGATGCCCGCAAGCGCATGGCGCTGACGCCGGAAGGCGCCGAAGCCATCGAGAACGAGCTTGGCGTGGCGCCGGGCTTCCGGATCGAGAATGTCTTCGTGCTGGCGGGCGTGCCGCTGGTGGCGCAGGCGATGTTCCGGGCGGCCGCGCCCTTGTTGCGCCGCGGGCGGACGAAGCGCTCCCGCTCGATCGCGACCCGGCTTGCGGAGGGTACCATCGCCGCCGGGTTGGAGGCGATCCAGCATGCCTACGCGGAGGCAGATGTCGGCAGCTATCCCTTCTACAACGCCCCCGGCGGCCACGGCACGACGCTCGTGGTCCGCAGCTTCCACGAAAGCGATCTTCTAGGCGCGGGCGACGCGATCCTGAAGCTCATCAGCGACCTCAAGGGCGAGGCGCTCTCCGACGAACGGAGTTAGATCGAACCGCTAGAGCGTCGGGCGATTAATCTGC
>CALAHN010000095.1 GCA_937891825.1 uncultured Alphaproteobacteria bacterium | reverse complement strand
CGGCCGGCCGATGGCGCCAGCGGCCGCGCCCGTGTCGGTCGCGGCAGGCGCCGCGCCGCGTGGCGCAGGGGACCGACTGTCGGTGCCGGCGCTCTGCGTCTCAGCGACTGGAGCGGCTGCGGCGGCTGCGGCGGCGACCGTATAGGGCGGCGTCTCGGTCTCGATCGGCTGGACCGGGGCGGCGATCGCAGCTTCGATGACCGGGGCGGCGTTTACAGCTTCAGGGACGGCGGTCGGCGCGCTCGCCGGGAGATCGGCGGGTGCTTCGTCGCCCGCTTCGGCGCTTGGCTCGGCTGTGTCCGGAGCCACGGAGCCGCCGTTCATCGGAGTATCAGTTCCGATTTCGTCGCTGACGAGGGCGGTCATTGTAGCGGCGGCGGCTTCTGCGGCCGCATCGTCGGCGGCGCTTTCATGCTGCCGCGGCGTCGCGGGGCCTGGCCTGGCCGGCTGTTCCCCTGGAGCTTTCGCCGCAGCCTGGGTCGGGGGGGCGATTTTGCCGCCAGTTTCGGCGGGCGCCGCTGCGCTATCGCTCAGGAGCGCGCCGAACAGGCCTGGATTCGTCGGTGCGCGTACGTTGGTCAGGTCAAGGCTTTCGCCTTTCCCCATCAGTTTGGCAAGACCGGAGAGGGGGCCGGCAGTCGTCGCGGGGGTCGGCATGGCGGCTCTCCCTATCCTGGGTTGGCGAGGCGGTCGGGGATGTTTGGAGCAAAGGCCCTGTCCGGGCGGACGGGCGGGCCGTGCTCAGATCGATCGAAAGCGGCTAACTCTAGCGCGCGTAGACAGGCTGACCGGCCGGGCGGGCCTGGCGGGCCATCAGGCCGGGCAGCGCCTTGATCTCGGGCATGTCGTCGTCCGCTTGCTCCTGGGCGTCGATGGCGCGCCATGCGGCGGCTTGCGGCTCCAGAATGCGCTGGGCGATTTTTGCCGAATCGACGTCATTGAACGGGTTGATCCGGCAGATCCGCGCCATGGCGAGGCGGTAGACCTTGTCCAGGTTGACCGCGATATCGCCGCCGGCTTCGTAGTCGAGCGTCTCGTGCAGGAAATCGACGATCTTCAAGGCGCGGGCCGAAGCCATGTAGCGCTTCTCGATCGCCTTCTCGCCGATCGCGGCGATCGTGACATCGAGCTCGCGGATCGCTTCTTCGAGCAGGAGGGCGGTCATTTCTGCCGGCCGGGCGGTGGATACGCGAGCGACGAAGGCGGGGTCGAAGGCAAGTGCAGTCATGGATCGGGTCCTTTAATTCAGTGCTTCGCTGCGGCTTTCGGGGCTTAGCCCTGGAGGAGCTGCAGAAGGTTCTGCGGCATCTGATTGGCCTGGGCGAGCATCGCGACGCCGGCCTGCATCAGCACCTGCTTGCTGGTGAAGTTGGACATTTCCTGGGCCACATCGAGGTCGAGAATGTCGCTGCGCGCCGATTCGGCGTTCTCAATCGAGATGCGGAGATTGGCGCTCGCGAATTCTATGCGGTTCTGGACGGCGCCGATGGAGGCGCGGGCGACGTTCAGAATGTCGATAGCGTCGCTGACCGCGCCGACCGCAGCTTCGGCGTTGATCTGGTTGCCGACGCCGACAGCCGTCAGGCCAAGCGAGGCATTGTTGATCGAGCTGACGCTGAGCGACACGTTATCGACCTGGCTGACCGTGCCGGTGCCAAGCTTGAAGGTGAAGGTCGTGGTGCCCGAGTCGGTCGTCGTATCGCCAAACACCATGGCGCCGAGGCCGTTGATGTCCAGATCGCCGGTATCGCCGTTGGAGAAGGCGGTGGAGACCTGGAACGAGATATTGAAGGTGTTGGTGCCGTCCGTCAGTTGCGCCGTCTTCACGCCGGTGGTCGAAAGATCGACCGTCGCGGCGCCCGAATATGCGCCGATCGTCAGCACCGATGCGTTCGCGGCCGCCGCGTCGATGGACAGGATAGTGGAGGTCAGGCCCTGGGCGCCGCTGCCCGACGCGGTCGTGATCTCGATGGTTGAAGCAAGCACGTCGGACGTGTTGCCGCCGCCAATCGCGGAATAGCCGCCGCCGGTGCTGGAGATCGAAACTGTCGGGTCGAACGCGCTGTTCAGCGTGATCGTCGTGCCGACATCGTCGAAGATGATCGGCAGGGTGGCGTTGGTCGCCACGGGAACATCGCCGGAAATGTCGAGGCCCTGGCTTTCGCCAGTCGTCAGGTTCTGCACCGTCATCACGCCGGTGGTCGAGTCGTAGTTGACGTCGAAGGCGGCGTTGCCGACAGCCGGCGTGAACTGGATCGAGTGGAAGCCGTCGGCGGCGTTGATCAGGTTGTCGGCGGCGGCGGTGACGCTGTTCAGCGACGTCGACGTCGTCGAGGACCCGTTGACCAACTGGTTGCCGTTGAACTCGGTGTCGGCCGCGATACGGTCGACTTCGTCCAGCAGCGCCTGGAATTCGGTATCGAGCATGCCGCGCTCGGTGTCCGAAAGCAGGCCGGACGCCGATTGCACGGACAGGGTCTTCATCCGGATCAGGATGTCGTTCACCTGGCTCATCGCGCCGTCGGCGATCTGCAGCATAGATACGGCCTGGCCGGCATTCACCGTCGCCTGCCGCAGCGAGGATACTTCCGCCGAGAGGCGGGAGCCGATGGCCATCGATGCGGCGTCATCCTTTGAGGAGACGACGCGGGTGCCCGACGAAAGCTTCGCCAGCGACTGACTCGCCTGCATGTCGGTGCGGACCAAGTTGCGGTGCGCGACGTTCGCCGCGTAGTTCGAAATTACGTTCAAGCCCATAGTCTATGCTCCCAAGCGTCCAGTGTGTGCCCGTCGAAAGGGACACAGGCGTCGTTCCAGCTGCTCCAGGCTCCGATGGCATGACGCCAAGGACAGGATCTGGAACGCTCGGGGCCTAAGAAGCAAAAGGCGGGCCAACTTTTGGCCAGGATCTATAACATATTGAAATATCGAGGATAAAAAAGTTCACCCGGCTCGTCTGACCGCTCCTGGCGTTGCGGCGACGCAGCCTTCGGCAGGAATTTCCTACCGCCTTTCGGGGGTGCTAGGCAGGTTTGGCGCAGCGTCGGCGGCAGAAAAGCGCAGCGGTAACGAACGAAAAAAGCGCCAGACCCCAAGGCCTGGCGCTTTCTTCTGTCTGACGCAGCTTTCGCTCAGACGCATTCGGCGGATCGGGCCATAGGCGCAATCCGATCAGAGGACAGCATTGGCCGCAAGCGGCTGATGCGCCTGCGCCGATCCTGGATCTGAAGCTCTAGTAGCCTTCGCGCTCGAGACGCTTCCGGAGCATCTTACGATGGCGGCGTACGGCCTCGGCGCGCTCGCGCGCGCGCTTCTCCGACGGCTTTTCGAAGGACCGGCGTAATTTCATCTCACGGAAAATGCCTTCGCGCTGCATCTTTTTCTTGAGCGCGCGTAGGGCCTGATCGACATTATTGTCGCGAACGCTGACTAGCAAAGCTCCTCCTTCTCAAGCAGTTGCGCGCCGCAAAGATCTCGCTTCGCGGCGCGGTTCAATTCTCATACAAACCGCCTATAACACAGTCTGTGCGCCAAGGCCAAGCGGCTGTCGCATCCGTGACCAAGGATTTTTTGAACGCCATGTCAATTTTGAAAATCGCGCGCATGGGCCACCCCGTGTTGTTGCAGCCGGCGCAAGCGGTTGAAGCCGCCGCAATCGCCGCCGATCGGAGCTTGCAGACCTTGATCGACGACATGATCGAAACCCTCGCCGATGCTGGCGGCGTCGGGCTGGCGGCGCCGCAGGTCTATGCCGGGCGGCGGGTCATTCTTGCCATGGCGCCGGCCGGGCGTGGCGATGATGACGCGCCAACGCCGCTGACGATCCTGGTCAATCCGGAACTCGAGCTTGCGCCGGACGAACCGCGACTCGGCTGGGAAGGATGCCTCTCGATCCCGGGCCTCCGCGGCGCCGTGCCGCGGGCGCCGTCGCTGCGCTACCATGGCTTCGACCGGAGCGGACAAGCGGTCGAGGGCGTGGCCGAGGGCTTTTTCGCCCGAGTGCTGCAGCATGAGGTCGACCATCTGGACGGCGTGCTATATCCGATGCGCATGGCCGATTTTCGCTATTTCGGCTTCGACGAAGAGCTGAACCGCCTGGAAGCCGAGGCCCGCGCCGCCGAAAGGAACGAGGCATGACCGTAGCTGAAAACGAAGACGCCAACGAAGACGCAAACGGAGCCGAAAGCGATATCCAGGGCGGCCGACGCGCCTTCCGCGCCGCGATCCTGCAGGCGACCCTGCCCCATGTGGCGTTCGATGGCTGGCGCCCCAAGGCGCTCGCCGCCGGCGCGGTCGATGCCGGGTTCGCCGAAATCGACGCCGAGCGCGCCTTTCCCGGCGGTCCGGTCGAGGCGATCCTGCTGCATTCCGAGCTTGCCGACCGGGCGATGACGGAAGCGTTCCTGACGCTCGATCCGCCGCCCGCCCGCACGCGGGAGAAAATCGCGGCCCTGATCCGCATCCGGCTGGAAGGGGCGACGGGCGACCGGGAGGCCGTGCGCCCTGGCCTGGGCTTCCTCGCGCGGCCGCATCATGCGGGCGCGGGCCTGAAAGCCCTGGCGCGGACCGCGGACGCAATCTGGCGCGCGGCGGGCGATCGCTCGACCGATTTCAACTGGTATACCAAGCGCGCGCTGGTTTCGGCGGTCTACATGGCGACGGTCGCCTATTGGCTGAGCGATCGCTCGGACGGATATGCGGACACCTGGTCGTTTCTCGACCGGCGGATCGACACCGCGCTGAAAGCCCCGATGCAGATAAAGAGTCTGGCGGAAAAGCTGAAAATGCTGACGCCGCGGCCAAGCCGCATCGCGAGCGCGCTCCGCCGCAGACGGACTGCCGGTAATTGGTGACAGGCGGGTCGCTCCTGGATCAGGCCGCCGCCTTCGGACCGGTCGCCTGGTACATCTTTGTGATGTCCGGGACGCCTGGGCCGAATAACGCCATGCTTGCGGCGTCCGGCATGAACTTCGGCATCGCGCGGTCGCTGCCTCATATGGCCGGGATCGTGGCCGGCGTCGTCGTGCTGTTCGGCGCCTGCGCGCTTGGCCTCGGCGTCCTGTTTCAGCAGGTTCGGCATGCGGAATTCGCGCTGGCCGTGATCGGCAGTTGCTATCTGGCCTATCTGGCCTGGCGGGTCGCCAACGCAGCCGCTCCAAGCGCGAAAGCCGGCGCCCGCCCGCTTTCCTTCCTGGAGGCGTTCGGCTTTCAGTTTCTGAACCCGAAGGGCTGGGTCATGGCGCTGACGGCCGCGACGCTTGCGCCGAAGGGCGGCGATGTCTGGTCGGGGGCGTTGGCGCTGATCGTCGTCGGCGGCGTGATCGCCGCGCCGACCATGAGCGTATGGACAGGCTTCGGCGTCGCCCTCGCGCGCTTGTTCCGTCAGGACCGGACGCGGGTCTGGATCAACCGGGCGCTCGCAGTCCTGCTGCTGCTGACGATACCGTTCATGTTCCGCTGACGGGCGGCTTGGTTCAACTCATCCAATAACGATCGAGCGGCTGCGCCCAAAAGCAAAAAGGGCGCGCCCTGTCGCCAGGACGCGCCCTTTCGCAATCGCAATCGCGATGTTGTCGCGGTTAGCGCTTCGAGAACTGGAAGCTGCGGCGGGCTTTCGCGCGGCCGTACTTCTTACGCTCGACGACGCGGCTGTCACGGGTGACGAAACCGGCCGCCTTCAGCGCCGGGCGAAGGCCCGGTTCATAGGCCATCAGCGCGCGCGTCAAGCCATGGCGGACAGCGCCCGCTTGCCCCGAGAGGCCGCCGCCGGTCACCGTGCACATCAGGTCGTACTGATTGAGACGGTTGGCGACATCCAGCGGCGACAGCGCATGCATCTGCAAGGTCGGGCGGGCGAAATATTCCGTGACGGCCTTGCCGTTCACGGAGAGCTTGCCGGAGCCCGGTTTGATCCAGACGCGGGCGACGGAGGATTTCCGCCGGCCCGTGCCATAGGAGCGGCCGAACTTGTCGATTTTCGGCTCGACCGTGATCTCCTGGGCGGCGGTTGCGGGGCTGGCGCCGTCCGGCGCGCCTTCCGTGCCGAGGGCGCTCTTGAGGTCGGCGAGTGTGCGGGATTCTTCGGCCATCAGCGTGTCTTCCTCGGGCGCTTGACGTTCTTGACGTTCAGGCTGGCGATGTCCAGCGGCTGCGGCTGCTGGGCGGCATGCGCATGCTCAGGCCCGCCATAGACATGCAGCTTCTTGATCGCGGCGCGCGACAGCTTGTTCTTCGGCAGCATGCGCTCAACCGCTTTCTCGATCACGCGCTCCGGAAAGGGGCCCGCCAGAACCTGACGCGCCGACCGGCCCTTAATGCCGCCCGGATGGCCCGTGTGCCAGTAATACATCTGGTCATCGGGCTTGTTGTTGCCGGTCATCGCCACTTTCTGGGCGTTGATCACGACAATATGGTCGCCGGTGTCGACATGCGGCGTAAACGAAGGCTTGTGCTTGCCGCGCAGGCGCATCGCGATCAGGCTGGCGAGACGGCCGAGCACGAGCCCGTCCGCATCGATCACAAACCATTCACGCGCGACCTCGCCCGGTTTGGCGGAGACCGTAGTCATCGGCCTTAACTCCCGAACTGTAAGACAAAAAATGCCGACGCGGATGGCCCCGTCGGCTCTCGGGCGATTGAATACGCCGCAAGCGGCCGTCGCGTCAACAAAAATCGTATTATTTCCGCAGATTATGAATGGGGTAAAATGTTACCGCGAACCCGGCAGGGCATAGGAGCCGGTAGCATGGGCGACAACTTCCATGGGGGCGGAGGCCGAGACGATCCTGACCGCATAGACCGCGAGCCGCCGGCCGAAGCGCAGGACATCGGCCTCGGCGATAAGGTCTTCAGGCTGCGGCGGTTTCAGGAATGTCGTGTTCAGATTGGCGGTCAGCGCCATCGGCGTCCAGCCAATGCGGGCGTTGACTCCGGCGAAGATCGCGACGTCCGCCAACGCCATGATCGCCGGACCGGAGACGGAGCCGCCGGGCCGCACGAAGGCCGGCAGATAGGGCAGGCGCGCCGTCGCCGAGCCGTCCGGGCGCATCGCTGTCGCGACGATGCCAAGCTGGCCGGAAAGCGGCACGAGCGCATGCATGCGCCGATTGAATTCGGGGGCGTCGATCGGCGCCCCCGTCGGGTGGTCGTCCACGCGCATTCCTTCCCATTGGCCCGGCATGATTGAACGGGGTAGTCTCGCCAGCCTCAGCCAACCTCAAAGCCATGGAGCCGCCGTCATGCGCGACGCCCGGACAGCAGCCAGCGCCGAAGCCCCGGTTCTCCTCCGCGAGGATAAGGACGCCGTCGCCATTTTGACAATGAACCGTCCGCGCGCCCGGAACGCGCTGTCGGAGGCGATGCTGCAGGCGTTGGCCGATGCCCTGGACGCGCTCGCGGCCGATCGATCCGTGCATGCGGTCGTGCTGCAGGCGGAAGGCCCAGCGTTCTCGGCCGGCCATGATCTGAAAGAGATCGCGGCCAACCGCGACCGCGCCTATTACGATTGGCTGCTGAAGGAATGTTCAGGCGTGATGACGCGGATTGTGCGCCTGCCGAAACCGGTGATCGCGGCGGTCGAGGGCGTCGCGACGGCCGCGGGCTGCCAATTGGTCGCGAGCTGCGATTTGGCCGTCGCATCCGAGACGGCGCAATTTGCGACTCCGGGCGTCAATATCGGTCTCTTTTGTTCGACGCCGATGGTCGCCCTGTCGCGCAATGTCGCGCCGAAGCACGCCATGGAAATGCTGTTGACCGGCGAGATGATCGACGCGGCGACGGCCATGCGCATCGGCCTGGTCAACCGGGTGACGGCGCCCGGGGATGTCCGGCGGGAAGCGTTCAGCCTCGCCGCCAGGATCGCGAGCAAGTCGCCGCTTACCGTTCGAATCGGCAAGGAGGCGTTCTACCGCCAACTTGAGCAGGATTTGGACGGCGCCTATGCCTATGCTTCCGATGTGATGGCGACGAATTTGATGGCGCGCGACGCGGCGGAAGGCATCGACGCCTTTATCGCGAAGCGCGATCCGAAATGGGAAGGACGATAAAGTCATGACAGCGATGCAATACGGAACCATGACGCCCACGCGCGGCCCATTTGCGACCCCGGAAGGCATCCGGGCGATCGTGACGGAAGCGGAGACGTTGAACTTCGGGGTGCTGATCGTCCCCGACCACATCGTTGTGCCGAAGGACATTGCGTCGCGATATCCCTATTCGGCGGCAGGCGACTTCCCTGGCGATACGACTGGCGAATGCATCGAGCAATTGACGCTGCTAGCCTACATCGCGGCGCTCACCCGGAAGGCGAAGCTCATGACGTCCGTCATGGTCGTCCCGCACCGGGAGCCGCTGCTGGCGGCCAAATCGCTGGCGAGCACGGACATGCTCTCGGGCGGGCGGGTCATTGTCGGCTGCGGCACCGGCTGGATGCGCGAGGAGTTCGAGGCCATCGGCGCGCCCGATTTCGACAAGCGCGGCGAGGTGACGGACGACTATATTCGCATCTTCAAGAAAGTCTGGACCGACGACAACGCGGCCCACGCCAGCCCCTATTCGAATTTCTCGAACATCAATTTCAATCCGAAGCCCGTGCAGAAGCCCCATCCGCCGATCTGGATCGGCGGCGAAAGCGGCCGGGCGCATCGCCGGGTCGTGGAGTTGGGCGACGGCTGGTATCCGATCGGCTCGAACCCGGCGTTCCCGCTGAACAGCATCGTGCTCTACAAGGCCGCCCGCGACCGCCTGTTCGTCCGCGCCGAAAAAGCCGGCCGCGATCCGGCGACGATCGCCCTGGCCTTCAATGCGCCGTTTCACAGCAGCACCGCCACGGTCGGCCAGGACGGCAAGCGCATGCTCATGACCGGCCCCGCCGCGGACCGCGCCGCCGATATCGCCGCCTTGCGGGACCTGGGCGTCAGCACGCTGGTGGTGAACAACCAGGCCGCCGACCTCCCGGCGACGCTCGACCGCATGCGCGAATTCCAGGAAACGGTGGCGCCGCTGGTTTAGCGCCGCATCGCCGCCCGCTTCAATTCCGGCACGGTCCAGAACAGCACGACCGGGATCGAGATCATGATGAGCGACCAGGCGATGACGATGGCGTAGCCGTCGGTGATGTCGTGGATGTAGCCGCCCATCGTCGCGCCCATCGCCGCGCCTGCGCCCATGCCGGTGAAGATCGCGCCCATGATCAGGCCAAGGTCCGGGCCGCGCCCGAAGATGCGCGCGGTCAGGGCGGAGATCACCGGGCCGCGCGACCCGAAGCTCGCGCCATAGAGAATGACGAACGCCCAAAGCAGGCCGAAGCTGGGCGCCAGCGCCAGCAGGAACAGGATCACATAGCCGAAGATCGTCAGGCTGTAGGACAGGGTGACCGACAGCAGCGCGCCATATTTGTCCGCGATCATGCCGAACAGCAGCAGACCGCCCGTCGCCGATATCCCGGCGACGCCGAAGGCGCTCGCGGCGAGAATCGGATCGAACCCGCTCTCGACCAGGAAGGCGACGACCTGGGGCTGCACGGCGAACATTGAATTGGCGGTCAGGATATGCACCGCGAACAGCGCCCAGAACGGCCGGGACCGGACCGCCTTCCTGAACGTCCAGTTTGAGGCCGCAGCGGTGGCCTGGGCGGTCTGGCGAAGGTCGGGATGGCCTTGCGCGATGCGCCGCCATGGGCCGAACAGGACGATTACGCCAAGGCAAGCGACCAGGACCGCGATCCCGCCATAGGCGCCGCGCCAGCCAAGGTCGCCGATCAGATATTGCGTGAAGGGGGAGAACGTCATGACGCCCACGCCGGCCGCGCCGGAGACGACCGCGATCGCCGTCGTCAGCGAGCCCCGGAACCACCTGGACAACAGGGCCGACTGCACGGCGATGCCGAGCGCCGCCGCGCCGAATCCGACAACGATGCTGAGGCAGAAATAGAACTGCCAGAGGGCCGTCAGGTGCGAGGCCAGGAACGGCCCGAGCGCTAGACAGCCCATGCCGAGCGGGAACAGAACGCGCGGCCCGAACTTGTCGAACAGGCGTCCCGCGACCGGCGAGAATACGCCAAGGCACAGCATCAGGAGGGCGTAGATGCTTGCGGCTTCGGCGCGCGACCAGCCGAATTCCGTGCTGACCGGCAGCAGGAATACGGCGAAGCTCTCGCCGACGCCGCGCGCCGCGGCGCTCATCACGACAAAGAGCGCGATGGCGACGAGGCCGAGGACGGCAGGCTTGGCGGGAGTGGCGGGCTGTCGGCTCAGCGCGGTTGCATTCCAAGCCGGTCCCGGAAGCGGTTCTTCAGGTGGACGCCGTCTTGCGGCGGCAGTTCCATGCCCGCGGCTTCGGGGCTGATCTTGACGACGGCGAACGCCGGCCCGCGCACGGTCATGGCCCAGTCGCGCAGCTCCGCCGCCTCGGCCGGGGTCCGCACGTCGCGGACCGACTTGTAGCCGAAGCCGATGGCGGTCTGCGCCAGATCGACGCCGCGCCCGGTCGCGGTGCGCTGCTGGCCGGTCTCGCCGTAACGCTCATTGTCCAGGACGATCACGACGAGGTTCTCAAGGCCTTCGGCGCCCGCGGCCGCGAGGCCGGTCAGGCCCATCAGCACTTCGCCGTCGCCGGTCAGCGCCAGCGCGCGTTTCGTCGGCTGGGCGGCCGCGAGGCCAAGCGCCATCGGCACGGCGCCGCCCATGGCGCCCCAGAGGTAGAAGTTCAGCGGATGGTCGCCCGCCGCCATCAGGTCATAGCAGGGGGAGCCAAGGCCGGCGACGATCATCAGGCTGTCGCTGCGGTCCTGCATCAGGTGCTTGACGAAGGTGCGCCGGTCAATCAGGCCGTCGGGCCGGGTTGCGATCTCGCTCATTGCTTGTTGTCTCCGGCGGAACCGACTGCGAATTTCTTGGTGCCGACCAGCTTCTGGGCGAGCAGCACGGCTGTCATGCAGTTGCCGTTATAGGCCTGGTCGATGGCGGCGCGGACGGTCGCGGGCACGTCCTCGGCCCGGTCGCAGCGGTAGCACTTGACGCCTGCCAGCTCGAAATGCGCCTGGGTCGCGCCGCCCATCGGGATCTGCCAGGAATTGAACTCGCCCCACTCGCCGCGCATGGTCACGAACATCGGCATGGGGAAGCGGCAGGTCGTCATCAAGCTCAGCATGTTGATGGTATTGCCGACGCCGCTCGACTGCATCAGCAACGCGCCCCTGTCGCCGCCGAGCCAGGCGCCCGCGAGACACGCGACGGCGTCTTCCTCGGTCGTCACGGAAATCGCGCGCATGTCGTTCGCGGCATGGGCGCGTTCGATCAGCTTTTTATGGCCGGCGTCCGGCACATAGGCGACCTGTTTGATGCCAGCTTCAACGAAGGCGTCGAAGATGTCGTCCCGCCAGTCGCGGGCCGGTTGCTGATCTGTCATGGGGCTTGCGTTCCAGATTCGGTAAGCGCTTTTTGAGGAGCCCTATACGTACACGCAGGAACCGTCCCCCGCCAAGATGGCAGAGCGCATGCCCGATATGCCAAAGGCGCTGGTCGAAGCAGCGTGCGCCGTCCGGTTCCCGTCCGCGCGGATCATTTTCTATTACGTGGCGATGTTCGGCACGGTCGGCGTCATGGGGCCGTTCCTGCCCGTGTGGCTGAAGGATCGGGCGCTGGAGCCCGAGGAAATCGGCGTGATCATGGCGGCGCTCGCGTGGACGCGGGTCGTCGTCAACCCGCTGGCGGCCCATGTCGCGGACACGACAGGGCGCCGAAAGCGCCTGGCCCTGCTGGCGGCGAGCGGCGCCTGCGTCGGCTTCGCGGTTCTGACGCAAGCTTACGGCTTCTTCGGCGTGCTGGCCGTGCTCGCCTTGACCGCCGCCTGCCAGGGGCCGGTCTTGCCGGTCGGCGAGAACCTCTGCCTGCTCACAATCCGGGCGCGCGGGCTGGAATACGGGCGCCTGCGCTCCTGGGGCTCGGTGGCCTTCATCGCCGTCGTGACCGCCGCCGGATACTGGCTGGAAACGGCGCCGGCGCAGCATATCGCCTACATGCTGGTCGCGGGCTGGCTGTTGATCCTGGCGGCGGTTTGGACGCTGCCGGACCTCCGCTCGCCGCCGCATTCGGCGGCGAAACGGCGGTTCAGGGCGGCGCCGGCGTGGACGCTCCTTCGTGACCGAAACTTCCAATTGCTGCTGGCGGCGACGGCGGCGAACATGAGCGCCCATGCGGCCCTCAACAGCTTTTCCTCGATCCACTGGCTGGAGGCGGGCATCGGCGCAAGCGCGATCGGCTATCTCTGGTCGATCGGCGTCATCGCGGAGATTGCGCTCTTCTGGATGAGCGCGCCGATCGTCCGCAAGCTGGGGCCGGGCTGGCTGATGGCCCTCGGCGCGGCAGGCGGCGTCATCCGCTGGATCGGCCTTGGCCTCACGACGGATTTCTGGGCGCTGATGGCCTTCCAGACCCTGCATGGTCTGACCTTCGGCGCGGCGCACCTGGGGGCCATGACCTATCTGCAGCGCTATGTCCCGGCAGAGACGTCCGCGACCGGTCAGGCGCTCTACTCGGCGCTCGGCATGGGCGCCGCCATGGCGCTGATGCAGCCGATCACGGGTTGGCTCTACGCGGCCCACGGCGGCGGGGCGTTCCTGGCGATGGCGGGGCTTGCCGCGGTCGGTCTCTGCTTCGCGATTCTGCTGGCCCGGCGCCTGGATCGGTCTGGCGACAAATCTAATGGCTAAATCAAAAGTGTGTAGTCCATCGCCGCGAGCCTGATCACGCCGACCGGTGCATAACCCAGGCTGGATCATCCCGCCTTTCAGCGGAATCGCTGAAAGGCGGGTAAGTTGATCCTTCGCTGTGGCCGATTCTTGCCGTCTGGCGTCTGAGCTTCTTCGAACTGTTCTGGTATTACTCGTTAAAGTGAAATTTGAACGCCTCATATTTATTGGAACCGTTTGAGCGGCGATTGGCATAAGTTATCATTGCGAAGCAATCGGCACGGTTGTAGGATTTCAGCAGCAGGTGAAGAATGTGGGGGTGTTTCCGATGCGGCGCTGTCTGCGGTTTTTCTGCATGGCGATGGTCGGCCCACCTTCGCGGCGGGCCTGTTCGACGGGATGCCCTGACCCGAATTATTCATCGGGATGATGAGGGCGTTTCGTGCTTTCGCATTCAAGCGTCCGGCGAAACCCGGCGAGAACGTCGAAGCGGTTTTGCAGGCGTTAGGAGTTTGCATTTGAGGCGCGTCTGCGGCGATCGCCGCGCCCTTCTCGGGTATTGAGCGTGAAGCCGGCCGCGCAAGAGCGGGGGTCGGTCTTCGGGTCGCGCTTGTGTTCCTTGGCTAAATTTTCCATGGCTCCACGGGCGCAGCCGCCCTTCACCGTAGAGACGCTTTGAACAATGGGGCAGATTGGCGACGATGAAGCAGGGCTGGCGCTTGGCAAAGCTTGCGTGAGGGCGGTTCTGCGGCTAACTCAACCGCTCCACGCATAAGGATAGGACCCATGGGCGCCTCTGTATTCATCGACGGCGAGGCTGGCACGACCGGCCTCCAGATCTACGACCGGCTGAAAGACCGGGCGGATATCGATCTGATCCGCCTCGATGACGCGCGCCGCAAGGACGCGAAGGCCCGGGCCGATGCGCTGAACGCTGCGGATGTCGCGATCCTCTGTCTGCCCGACGATGCAGCGAAGGTAGCGGTCGCGCTGATCGAGAGCCCGACGACGCGGGTGATCGACGCCTCGACCGCCCACCGGACGGACCCCGCATGGGTCTATGGCTTCCAGGAATATGCCGAAGACCAGCGCCAGCGGATGAGCGGCTCGACCCGGATCGCCAATCCCGGCTGCTATGCGCTGACCTCGATCGCCATGCTGCATCCGCTGGTCAGCGCCGGTCTGCTGCCGAAGGACTGGCCGATTTCGATTAACGCCGTCTCGGGTTATTCCGGCGGCGGCAAGGCGATGATCGCGGCCTTCGAGGGCGGCGACGCGGCGCAGACCAGCGCCGCCATCTACGCCTATGGCCTCGGCCTGAAGCACAAGCATCTGCCGGAGATCACCCGCTGGGCCGGGCTCGGCCATCAGCCGATCTTCTCGCCCCATGTCGGGCGCTATCATCGGGGCATGCTGGTGGAGGCGCCCTTGCCGCTCTGGGCGCTGCCGGGCAGGCCGACGGTGGAGGCGATCCATGCGGCCTTGCAGGCCCACTACGAGGGCGAGCGGTTTATCGAGGTGGCGCCCATCGGCCCGCCGTCGGAGGTCGCGGCCAGCAACCCGCCGAACGGCAAGGATGCGCTCGATCCCGAAAGCTTGAACGACACCAACCGCCTGCGCCTGCATGTGCTTACCAATCCGGATCGGGACATGGTCATCGTGGCGGGCCTGCTCGATAATCTCGGCAAGGGCGCGTCGGGCCAGGCCGTGCAGACATTGAACCTGTTGATCGGCGCCGACGAAGCCGCTGGACTTGAAGCATGACCCAGAAAGTTACCTCGCCCGCCCCGACCGGCCTGATCCTGCCCTATGAAGGGATCGAGCCGCGCGTCGCGGACGACGTTTTCCTGGCGCCCGGTTCGGTCGTCGTCGGCGATGTGGAGATCGGCGCGGGGTCAAGCCTCTGGTACAATGTTGTCGTCCGGGCCGATGTCGGCTTCGTGCGCATCGGCAAGGGCACGAACATCCAGGACGGCAGCGTCGTCCACGTGACCGGCGGCCAGTTCGACACCTTCATCGGCGACGATGTGCTGATCGGCCATCTGGCGATGATCCACGGTTGCCAGATCCATGACCGCGCCTTCGTCGGCATGAAGGCGACGATCCTGGACGGGGCCATCGTCGAAAGCGACGCCATGGTCGCGGCCGGCGCTGTCGTCACGCCGAACAAGATCGTCAAGTCCGGCGAGCTCTGGTCGGGCGCGCCGGCCAGGAAGATGCGCGACATGACGCCGGAGGAGATCGCCCGCCGCGCCCGGTCCGCGCCGAATTATGCGATCAACGCCCAGCAGCACCGCCGCGCGCTTGGCCACATCTGAAGGAACTCGCCCGATGCAGACCCTGCTGACGCCGGAGAACACGCTCCCTGACGACGGCTATGCGGGAACGCTCGTCGCGCGGGTCTGGCGCCCGGGCCTCGGGCCGTCGGTCGCCGTCGTCCGGGCGAAGGGCGTCTTCGACATCACGCGGAATTTCCCGACCCTGGCGGACGTGCTCGCCGCGCCCGATCCGGCGGCGGCAGTCCGCGCCGTGACATTGGGGGAGAAGATCGGCGACCTCGACGCGCTCCTCCGAGCAAGCGCGGCCGACGTTCGCAGCGACGCTGCATCCCATTTTCTGGCGCCCCAGGACCTGCAGCCGGTCAAGGCGGCAGGCGTCACTTTCGCCGCCTCCATGCTGGAGCGGGTGATCGAGGAGCAGGCGAAGGGCGATCCTGCCCGGGCCGAGGCCGTGCGGGGCGCGGTCCGCGAGAAGATCGGCGACGACCTTTCGGCCGTCGAACCCGGATCTCCGGCGGCCGAAGCCTTGAAACTGAAGCTGATCGAGCTTGGCGTCTGGTCGCAGTATCTTGAAGTCGGCATCGGTCCCTATGGGGAAATCTTCACCAAATGCCCGCCCATGGCCGCCGTCGGCCTCGGCGCCGCCATCGGCCTCCGCCCCGATAGCCAATGGAACAATCCGGAGCCGGAAATCGTGCTGGCGCTGGCGCCCGACGGCCGGATCGTCGGCGCGACCCTCGGCAATGACGTGAACCTGCGCGACATCGAAGGCCGGTCGGCTCTGTTGCTCTGCCGGGCGAAGGACAACAACGCTTCCTGCGCGCTTGGCCCCTTTCTCCGCCTGTTCGACGCGACCTTCGGCGTCGACGATGTGCGTCAGGCCGTCATCGGCCTGACCGTGACGGGCCAGGACAATTTTCGGATGGAGGGCAAGTCCTCCATGAGCCAGATCAGCCGCGACGTCGAAGCGCTCGCCGCCGCCACCTTGAGCGCGGATCACCAATATCCCGACGGCGCCTTCCTGATGTGCGGCACAATGTTCGCGCCGACCGACCTCCGCGACGGCGAGGGCTTCACCCACAAGATGGGCGATATCGTTGAGATTGCGGCGGCGAGACTCGGCCGCCTCGCCAATCAGGTGACCACCACCCACGCCGCTCCGCCATGGACCTTCGGCGCCCGCGCCCTCATCCGCAGTCTCGCGGCGCGCGGCCTGGGCTGAGCCGCAGCGCAGAGGGGCTCAGGCAAGCCCGTTCTAGATCAAACCAACCTTAGGCAGAATCGCCTAAGGTTGGATAATTTGATCGCTATCAATAAGATAGAGCATGGACCGCGCGTCCGCCTGGACGCGCGGTGCTCTAAGGCGATTGCGCGCCGAAGCCCGATCGGCGTAGCCTTCCATGGCGAAGACGCTCTGAAGAGCGCAGCCAGGGGAGGCAAAATCATGCAACGGTATCTGATTGCGAACGCGCAAGTATGGGATGCGATCGCCGACGCGCCCTATCCCGCCTCTGTCCTGGTGGAGGGGCAGCGGATCAAGACTGTCGCCCGCAACGCGACGTTGGATGCGGCAGGGGCCGAGGTCATTGACGGGACCGGCATGACGCTGATGCCAGGCATGGTCGAGGGCCATTGCCACCCGAGTTTCACCGGCGTCTCGGACCCGGCCGAACTTGGGCTGATCCCGCCCGAAGAACATATGCTGCTGACAGCGCAGAACTGCCGCCTGCTGCTCGAACACGGTTTCACGTCGATCTTCGAAGCTGCGTCGGCGAAGCCCATGCTCGGCGTGACGGCGCGGAACGCGATCGATTCCGGGCTGATCGTCGGGCCGCGCATGCTGGCGGGCAGCCCCGAGATTACCGTGACGGCAGGGCTCGGCGACCCAAGGCGGCGGCATATCTTTCAGGAAAGCTTCGGGCTGATCGGCGACGGGCCGGACGAGCTCCGCCGGATTGCGCGGGAATGCGTGCGGGACGGCGTCGATATCCTCAAGATCAACGTCTCGGGCGACCAGTTCGTCGCGTCCGCCAAGGGCGAGATCACGCCGCTGACGGAAGGCGAGATGACCGCCTTCATGGAAGTCGCGAAGGCCCATGGCGTCCGCGTCGCGTCCCATAGCCGGTCTTCGGAGAGCGTGAAGATGTCGGTCCGGCACGGCGTCGACTGCATCTATCATTGCGATTTCGCCGACGCGGAAGCGCTCGACATGCTGGAAGCGGCCAAGGACAAGGTGTTCGTCGGTCCGGCCTTCGGCCTGGTGCACAACAACGTCAAGGACGGCGAGCGCTTCGGGGTGACGGCGGCGGACTGCGAAGAGTACGACCTCTACCGGAAATTCGACCTGTGCTGCGCGACATATCAGGAAGTCCGCAAGCGCGGCATTCGCAATGTGATCGGCGGCGACTACGGTTTCGCCGTGACGCCGATGGGCATGAACGCGCGCGATATCAGGCATTTCGTCGAGTATTTCGGCTATTCGCCGGCGGACGCCCTGCGCTCGGCGACCATCGTCGGCCAGGCGCTGATGGGCATGGCGGACGATCTTGGGACGGTCGCCGCGGGCAAGCTCGCGGACCTGCTGCTGGTCAAGGGGGACCCCACGGCCGATGTCTCGATCCTGCAGCATCGCGAAAATCTGGCGATGATCATGAAGGACGGCGTGCTCTACAAGGACCTGCGCAAGGCGGCGCCCGCGGCGGCGGACCATCTGGTCGCCGCGCAATAGCGCCATCGCAAGCGGCCATTCCCGAAGGCGGCTCGATCCGGCGGGCCAGGATGCCGGTTCGGCTCGGGCGCGTCGACATGCGCGGCGCAATAGAATATCCCTGGCTACATGCCGTGTAGAGCGTAAGTTAATTAAAGCATAAAGAAGCTATACCGTGTAATTCTGTATTAAAAAGTTTTTTGTTTGAAAGACGGATGCTGCAATTGCGA
>CALAHN010000094.1 GCA_937891825.1 uncultured Alphaproteobacteria bacterium | reverse complement strand
GAGCGGCGGCAGCGGCGCCTGTGGCGCGGCCGGGGCCGGCGGCGGCGCGAGCGGCGCATTCGGCCTGGCGGCAAGGATATTGGGCGCCATCGAGCGCGGCCGTGGCGTATCGACGGGCGCCGGATCCGGCATTGCGGCTGGCGCTGGAGCTGGCATTGGCGCGGCGGCGGGCGGCAGGTACGGCATCGGCACGGCCATGGCGCGCGGCTCCGCCGGCAAGGCGGCGGCGAGCAGCACGCGTTCGGGCTCGGTCAGCGCGATCGGACGGCGCGGCGGCACTGGCGGCGCGGCGGCAAGTTGCCGGTCGTTCAGGACGGCGGATCCGGGCGCGCGCAAGGTGACAGGCGCTTCGGCCAGCAGATCCCGGGGCGGCCGGAGCGTAATTGGCGCAAATGCCGGCGCGCCGCCATCCAGCACGCCAAGGTCGACGACGACAGCGCCATTGGCATAAGGCGTGGTCCACGGCAGGGCGTCGGCCAGAGGACCGCTTGTGAAGTTGGCGCCGCGGCTGTCGATGACGAGCACGCCATCCGCCAGGGCCGCGCCGGCGCCAAGCACGGCGCCCACGGGCGTCAGCATCAATGCGCTGGCCGTCAGCCCCCGCCGGAAGCGGCTGGGGCGACGCTTGGCGTATCCATTGGAAACCGCCATCGCGGTCGCTCCAAACAGTGTACGGAAAACTGTGGCCAATCTAGCGGAATGCTGCGGCGGCGACAACCGAAGCCATTCGACCGGGCCGGATCAGGCCACGGATTTCCGGGCCTGCGCCGCAATCTCCAGCAGCTTGGGCTGCAGATTGGCGCAACCCGCGACGACATCGCCGGATTTCAGCCATTGCTTGCCCCCGGCAAAGTCGGTGATCGCGCCGCCGGCCTCCTGCAGGATGATGCCGCCGGCAGCGCTGTCCCAGGGCTTCAGACCGGTTTCGACATAGCCGTCCAGCCGCCCCGCCGCGACATAGGCGAGGTTCAAGGACGCGGCCCCATAGCTCCGGATCGTCGTCGCATCGGCCAGCGCAGTCGTGATCGCGCGCCATTCGGCGAAATCATGGGCGGCCGGCACATAGGGCGGCGTCGCCACCAGGGCGTCGGCGAGCGCGGTCCGGCCGGACGCGCGGAGGCGGCGATCGTGCAGGTAGGCGCCTTCGTTGCGCTCCGCCCAGAACAGCTCGTCCGTCGCGGGATTGTAGACGACGCCCGCAACCGCTTCCCGGCTTTCCTCAAGCGCCACCGAAATGGCGAAAAACGGGATGCCGTGCATGAAGTTGGTCGTGCCGTCGATGGGGTCGATGACGAAGCGATGAGAGGTGTCCTCGCCCTCGATCTCGCCGGATTCCTCCATCAGCAGGCCGAACCGCGGCCGGGCGCGCTGCAATTCCTCGCGCAGGATGCGTTCGGCCTTTTCGTCGGCGACGGTCACGAAGTCCCGCGGGCCCTTGCGCGATGCTTGCAGATGCTCGACCTCGCCAAAGTCGCGCAGAATCGCCCGGCCGGCCTTTTCGGCCGCCCGGATCATCATGGTCATGACGGGGCTGCGGCGCATGATGCGGGCCTAGTCCTTCGCCCGCTCCACATATTCGCGATTTTCGGTATGCACGACGATGCGCGTCCCGCTCGCGATATGCGGCGGCACGTTGATGCGCATGCCGTTCTCCAGAATGGCGGGCTTGTAGGATGAGCTTGCCGTCTGGCCCTTGACGACGGGGTCGGCTTCCGTGACTTCCAGGACGACTGTCGTCGGCAGGGTGATGCCCACGGGCGCGCTGTCCACGGTATTGATGCGGATCGCCATGCCTTCCTGCAGGAATTCGCATTTATCGCCGATAGTCTCGCGGTCCATGGCGAACTGGTCGTAGGTTTCCGTATCCATGAACGTAAAGAGATCGCCTTCCGCGAACAGGAACTGGGCGTCTTTTTCATCGGTCATCAGGCGCTCGACGGTATCGCCGGTGCGAAAGCGGACGTTGGTCTTGGTGCCGGTGCTCACATCCCGCATGTCGAGCGCGATGAAGGCATTGCCCTTGCCGGGCAAAATCAGCTCGTGCTTGATGACGATGTAGCGGCGACCTTCATGCTCGAGGGCATGGCCCGGACGCATTGTGTTCGCGATGACCTTCATGGCGGCCTCGTTTCAGTTCTGTTTAAATTTCTCAGGGTCGCGGCGCTTCTAGCAGCCGTCCGCCTCACCCGCAATACGCGGCGGGTAGGCATGTTCGCCGCCAAACGGGTCGCGCACCTGCATGGCGCCGTCCTCGTTCGTCACAAAGGACGGCCCGACCGGCGATTTTCCGAAACCGCCCGGCACGTCCAGAACATAGGTCGGCTGGCATAATCCGGAAAGCGCGCCGCGCAATCCGGCGACGATGCGCTGGCCTTCCGCGATCGACAGGCGGAAGCGCGCCGTGCCCGGCGCCAGGTCCGGATGATGCAGGTAGTAGGGGCGGATGCGGGCGCTGACCAGGGCGCGCATCAGGTCGGCCAGCGTCTCGACATCGGCATTGACGCCGCGCAGCAGCACGGTCTGCGCCAGCAAGGGAATGCCGGCGTCCGCGAGGCGCGCCGCGGCGGCCCGCGCCGCCGGCGTCAATTCCCGCGCATGATTGGCATGGATCGAAACATAGGGCGCGAGGCGGCCGGCGCCCTTGATCGCCTGGATCAGGTCTCCGGTCACGCGCGCTGGATCGGCGATCGGCACGCGGGTGTGGAGCCGCAGGATCTGGACGTGAGGAATGGCCTCCAGGCCCTTGACGATGCGCTTGAGGCTGGCCGGCTTCAGCATCATCGGGTCGCCGCCGGTCAGGATCACTTCCCAGATCGCCGGCCGATCGGCGATATAGGCGATCGCGGCGTCCAGTTCGGCCGGCGTCATGGCGGGCGCATGGCCGACGGTTTCGCGCCGGAAACAAAATCGGCAGTAGACCGGGCAGACGTTGATCGGCTTTAACAGCACCCGATCCGGATAGCGGTGGATCAGGCCGGGGAGCGGGCTATGGACGTCGTCGCCGATGGGATCGGCCCGTTCCTCCGGCGTCGTCGCAAGTTCGGCCGCGTCTGGAATGAACTGCCGGGCGATGGGATCGTCGGGGCCGTCGATCAGCTGGGCCATCTCCGGCGTGACGCGGACGGCATAGCGCGCCGCCACCGGCGCGAGGGCGGCCGCGGCGGCGGGCGGGATGAGGCCAGCGTCGGCCAGCGCCTGGATGTCGGTGAGGATCTTCATGGGGAGAGCTATAGGATGACCCGGCAATGAGCGAAAGCGCGCCATCCTGGCGGCCCGACAGGTTTGCGGCGCGGCTGCCCTATCTTCAGGCCCGCGGCCGCATTCTGAAGGCGGTTCGCGCCTGGTTCGAGGCCGAAGGCTTCCAGGAAGTCGAAACCCCGAGCCTCCAGGTCTCCGCCGGCATGGAGGCCGGCCTCGATGTGTTCGAGACGGAATTGCGCGACTGGCAAGGCGGCAAGCGGGCGATGACGCTGCATGCCAGCCCGGAATTCGCCATGAAGAAGCTGCTCGTCGCCGGGGCCGGCCCGATCTTCCAGATCGGCCATGTCTTCCGGAACGGCGAACGCTCCCGGACCCATCATCCGGAATTCGCGATGGCGGAGTGGTATCGACCCGGCGCCGATTGGCGGCGAATCGCGGCGGATGTGCTCGCCCTGATCCGGGTCGCGGTCCATGCGGCGGCGCCTCTCGGGCCGCTGCCGCCCTACCGGCCGGACGCGGCGCCCGAATGGGTTTCCGTCGCCCAGGCCTTCGAGGCGGCGCTTGGCTTCGACCCTGTTCCCCTGCAGCAGGATGCGGCCGCCATCGCCGCCGCGGCCAATGGGGCCGGGATCGCGACCGCGCCGGAGGACGGCTATGACGATGTCTTCTTCCGCTGCCTGCTGAACCGGATCGAGCCGGGCCTTGGCGCCGCCGCCCCGGTCGTCCTGCACGGCTATCCGGCGCGCATGGCGGCGCTGGCGCGCCTCGACCCGGCCGATCCCCGCGTCGCCGAGCGGTTCGAGGTCTTTGCCGGCGGCTTCGAACTCGCCAACGGCTTCGGCGAACTGATCGACGCGGCAGAGCAGCGCCAGCGGTTCGAAGCCGACCTGGCGGCGATCCGCGCGGCTGGCGGCGACCGCGCCATCGATGAGGATTTCCTCCAGGCGCTCGACCACGGCATGCCGCCGGCGGCAGGCGTCGCCATGGGCTTCGACCGGCTGGTGATGCTCGCGGCCGGCGCCGATCGGATCGACGACGTGCTCTGGCTGCCGGTCGCGGGTTGACGGGAAGCCCGGCGACGGCTTTAACCCGGCGCAATCCGATCCCCCCGAATGGAGTGTCCGTCATGGCGAAAGCCGTTTCGCTCGATCATCATGCCGCCCTGGTCCGTGTCATGGTGCTGATCGCCGCCGCCGATGCGGATATGACGGACGCCGAAATGCGCGCCATCGGCGATATCGTTCGCTTGCTGCCGGTCTTCAAGGATTACGATTTCGACCGGCTGTCCGCCGACGCCAGCGCCTGCGTCGACATGCTGACCGATGAGAACGGCCTGGAGGCGGCGCTCGACAGCGTCGCCGCAGCGCTGCCGGAAAAGCTCTGCGAAACCGCCTATGCCCTCGCCTGCGATATTGCGGCGGCTGACGCCGTCGTCAGCCAGGAGGAATCCCGGCTTCTGGAAATGATGCGCCATCGCCTCGCCATCGGCCGCCTGCCGGCCGCGGCGATCGAGCGCGGCGCGCGCGCGCGGCACGCTACGCTCTAGGTTCAGTCGGTTTTCGGCCTGCGCCGGGCGGGCGCGGCCCGGCGCGATCGAGCGCCCTGGTTTTGGCCGGCGCGCGGCGCGCCGGCGCCATAATCCTTGCCGTATATGACGGGATCGGATCGGTTCCCCTTCACGCGAATTCGCATTAGGCTCCGACCGACCTTGCGAATCCGGCAGACAGCACACGAGGAAGACAGGGCATCATGGATCGTCTGCGCATCCGTGGCGGCAGCCCATTGATCGGCGAGATCCCGATCAGCGGCGCAAAGAATGCGGCATTGCCGTTGATGGCGGCGGCATTGCTTTCATCCGACGGCCTGACGCTGGAGAACGTCCCGGAATTGGCCGACATCGTGTCGATGTCGGCGCTGCTGAAGGAACTCGGCGCCGACATTCAGGCCACGCCGTCGCCGGACGGCCGGGGACGCAGGCTGTTCATCCGCGCCGAGCGTTTCACAAGCTTTGAAGCGCCCTATGACATCGTCCGCAAGATGCGCGCCTCGGTTCTCGTGCTCGGCCCGCTCGTGGCGCGGGGCGGCGAAGCGAAGGTCTCGTTGCCCGGCGGCTGCGCCATCGGCAACCGGCCGGTCGATCTGCACCTGATGGCGCTCGAGGAACTGGGCGCCGAGATCGAACTGGAAGCCGGCTATATTCATGCCCGCGCGCCCAAGGGCCTGAAGGGCGGGCGCATCGCCTTTCCGATGGTGTCCGTCGGCGCGACCGAGAATGCGCTGATGGCCGCCGTGCTGGCCCATGGCGAAACCACCATCCTGAATGCGGCGCGCGAACCGGAAATCGGCGACCTCGCAGCCTGCCTGATCGCCATGGGCGCCAAGATCGGGGGCGTCGGGACGGATACGCTGCGGATCACGGGCGTCGCGCGGCTTGGCCATGCGGTGCATCCGGTCATCGCGGATCGGATCGAGACCGGCACCTTCGCCATGGCGGCGGCGCTCACCGGCGGCGACGTCGAATTGATCGGCGGCCAGTTGGACCATGTGGAGGCGGCGGCGAAAGTGCTTGCCTCCGCCGGCGTCGCCTTCACGGCGACGGCGCGCGGCTTCCGCGTCGCCCGGGCCAATGGGCGCCTCGAAGGCGTCGACATGATGACCGAGCCCTATCCGGGCTTTCCGACCGATCTGCAAGCCCAGTTCATGGCGCTGATGTCGACCGCCAAAGGGGCGGCGATGGTGACGGAAACCATCTTCGAGAACCGGTTTATGCATGTGCCGGAACTGGCGCGGATGGGGGCGAACATCAACGTCCATGGCGCATCCGCGATGATCCGGGGCGTCGAGCGGCTGAAGGGCGCGCCCGTCATGGCGACCGACCTCCGGGCTTCGGTCAGCCTGGTGCTTGCGGGGCTGGCGGCGGAAGGCGAGACTGTGGTCAATCGGATTTACCATCTGGATCGCGGCTATGAGCGGGTTGAACGCAAATTGACGGCATGCGGCGCGGAGATCGTGCGGGAGCGGGAGACATGAGCGACGGGCCGCCGCTGCGCCTCGTCGCGGTAGACCCGACGGACCTGTCTGTCATCGCCGCCTGTCTGCAGGATGCGCTGGTCCCGGTCAGCGATATCGCGGCCTTGCCCGATGAAAAGCGGTTCGCGGTGGCGCTCAACCGCTTCATGTGGGAGCGCGGCGAAAGCCAGGATAAGGACGGCCCGCTCTATTACCGGACCCATGCCCTGCTGCGGATCGACAATGTCAGCGCGATCCGGTCGCGCGGCTATGACCGCGACGACCGGGCGCGCATCCTCTCCCTGATGAGCGTGCGGCCGGGGGAGGATAGCGTCGACCTGATTTTCGCCGAAGGCGCCGCAATCAGGATTCTGGCGGCGCCGCTGCGGGCGACGCTTGTCGATATGGGCGAGCCATGGCCGACACGGTGGCGGCCGGGCCATGAATAACAGCAAGGAACGTCACGCATGATCGATCTCTCCGGCAAGAAAGCCTTCGTCACTGGCGCCGCGTCCGGCATCGGCCGCGCGACGGCGCTGACCCTCAGCGAAGCTGGCGCGTATGTGATCGCCACCGATATCGACGCGACAGGCGGCGCTGCGCTCGCGGTCGAGCTTGGCGACAAGGCCGGCGGCGGCGAGTTTCTGGCGCTCGATGTGACCGATCCGCCGGCGATCCTGGCGACCGCCGACGCCGTGACTTCGGCCCATGGCGCGCTCGATATTCTGGTCAACGTCGCCGGCTGGGACCGGACCGAGCCGTTTATCCAGAACACGCCGGAGTTCATCGAGAAAATCGTGCAGTTGAACTATCTCGGGCAGGTCCGGGTCTGTCAGGCTTTCGTCAAGCCGATGATCGAGGCGGGCAAGGGCGCGAAGATCGTCAACGTCTCCAGCGACGCCGGCCGCGTCGGCTCCATGGGGGAGACGGTTTATGCGGGCGCCAAGGGCGGCGTCATCGCGTTTTCGAAGTCGCTCGCCCGGGAAATGGCGCGCTACAATATCTGCGTGAATGTCGTGGCCCCCGGCCCGACGGATACGCCGCTGTTCGAAGGCCAGTCCGAACGGCTGAAGGAAGCCCTGCTCCGGGCGATCCCGTTCCGCCGCCTCGCCAGGCCGCAGGATATCGCGGACGGCATCCTCTATTTCGCCAGCGACCGCGCGAGCTATGTGACCGGGCAGGTGCTCAGCGTCTCCGGCGGCCTGACGATGGCCGGCTAGGCCCGCGCCGTCATGGATATCCGCCGCTACCTCCAGCCCGGCGACCTTGTCGTCGTCGCGCAATTGGGGGCGGAGCCGACGAGCTTGACCGACGCCCTGTTCGCGGCCAGCCGGGATATCCCCGGCCTTCGGGTGCTGACGAGTTTCCCCCTGGGGGCGCCCGAAGCGCGCATGGCCGCGACCGGCGTCAAGTTTCTGGCGATGGATGGCTTCGGCGCCAATGGCGCGCTGTTTCTGGAAGGCCGGCTCGATATCGCGCCCGCCCGGTTCTCGGATTACTGGCGCCTGTTCGACGGCAAGCTGAAGCCCGATGTCGTGCTGTGTTCGGTGACGCCGCCCGACGCGGACGGCAATGTCAGCCTTGGCGTCACGGTCGACCATCTGCCCCATGCCATCGCCCGCGCCCGCGTCGCGCTGGCCGAAGTCAATCCCGGCATGCCCTGGACCGATGGCGACGGCGTGTTGCCGCTCGCCAGTTTTGCGGCGACCGTGTCCGCGCCCGCCCCGCCGGCGGAGTGGACATCTCGGGCGCCGGGGCCGGTCGATCACGCGGTCGCCGCGAATGTGGCGCGGCTCGTGCCGGACCGGGCGACGGTGCAATACGGCGTCGGCTCCCTGCCGGACGCGGTTGCGGCGGCGCTGGCGTCGAAGCGCGATCTCGGCATGCATTCCGGCAGCTTCGCGGACTCGTTCGTCGATCTGATCGATGCCGGCGCGGTCTCCAATCGCTACAAGGAAATCGACGCGGGCCTCAATGTGGCGACGGCGCTCTATGGCTCCCGCCGCCTGTACGATCACGTCGACCGCAATCCGGCGTTGGCGATGCGCGCCGGGGCTTATACCCACAGCGCGGCGACGCTGGCGCATTTCGAGACGTTCTTCGCGATCAACTCGGCGTTGGAGGTCGATCTGACCGGCCAGGTCGGCGCCGAGGCGGCGGGCAAGCGCTATCTGGGGGCCATCGGCGGCCAGCTCGATTTTCACCGGGCCGGGCTGATCTCAAAACACGGCCGCGCGATCATCGCGCTTGGCGCGACCGCAGGCAAAGCTCGCGCCACCCGGATCGTGCAGAAGCTTTCCGGTCCCGTGACGGCGCCGCGGGCCGACGCCGACACGGTCGTCACCGAACATGGCGTGGCGGAGCTTGCCGGCCTCACCCTCGCCGAACGCGCCGAAGCTCTGATCGCCATCGCCGATCCCGACCATCGCCGGGCGCTTCGCGACGCGGTCGCAAGGGATGGCCTGGTCTGATCCGGCGCGCTTCAGCACTCGGCCAGGTCAGGGCTTTTGCCGAAGCGTTGTCCGACGGATCGGGCGACCGCCAGAATATCGTCGATCTTGAACGGCTTGGTCAGGAATTCCCTGACCCCATGGTCGCGGGCTCGGTCGCGGGAGGCATCGGTCGCATCGGCCGTGACAATGACGACGCGGGGCATGTCGGCGCCCAGCTTTTCCCGCAATTTATTGAGCACGGCGAAGCCGTCCATGTCCGGCAGGCCGAGATCGAGCAAGATGAGGCTGGGCAGGTTCGTCTCGACATATTTCAGGCCTTGCGCGCCCGATAGCGCGATCGCGATCGTCGTATTCGGCAGGGCCAGGTCGAAGATCTGGCGCATCAGGCTGACGTTCGAAACATTGTCCTCGATATAGAGCACAGTCATCTGCGGCACGGGGTCGGCGGCCGCCTGATTGCCGTCGGCTTCCGCGGCCGCAGCGCTTGCGCGCTCGCCGGGCGCCGCGACCGGCAGGGACACGACAAAGGTCGAGCCGGCTTCCGGCCGCGCCTCATAGCGGACTGCGCCGTCCATCAACTCGGCGATCCGCTGGGTCAGCGCCAGACCGATGCCTGTCCCGCCGACGCCAGACGTTTCCCGGCCGAGGCGGGCGAAGGGTTGAAACAGTTCGTGATGCTTGTTCTCAGGCACGCCCCAGCCATCGTCCTCGACCCGGATCTCCACGTTGCCGTCCTGGCCAAGCGCGGTTCTTATCCAGATGTTGCCGCCCTCATCGTTGTATTTGACTGCATTGACGATCAGGTTCGACAGGACCTGCCGCAGGCGCATCGGATCCGCCTGCAGATGGATGTCGGCCATCGCGTCGACAGAGATCTTCATCGATTTTTCTCGGGCGGTCGGGGCGACTTCCGAGAGGGTCGCGTCGATCACGTCACTCAGCGCGATGGCTTGTGGCGCGATCGAGATGTGCCCGGCTTCGATCCGGGAGAGGTCCAGGATTTCCTCGATCAGGCGCAGCAGATGTTCGCCGCCGCTCCTGATGTGGCCGAGATATTCCTCCTTCTTGTCATTCGTCGCGCCGAATTCGCCGCGCG
Source organism: uncultured Alphaproteobacteria bacterium (assembly GCA_937891825.1). Classification (GTDB taxonomy): domain Bacteria; phylum Pseudomonadota; class Alphaproteobacteria; order Bin95; family Bin95; genus VMCJ01. The sequence goes on along the minus strand of CALAHN010000094.1, from coordinate 5,558 downwards.
TCGTCATTTCCATCAACTGCGCGTACCCGAGGATCGCATTCAAGGGCGTGCGCAGTTCGTGGCTCATGACCGAGAGGAAGGTGGATTTTGCCCGGCTCGCCGCCTCGGCGTCGTTCTTGGCGCCGACAAGCTGGCTCTCAGCCTGGGCGCGATGCAGGTTCTCATTCTTGAGCGCGGCGTTTGCTGACTCCAGTCGCGCCGTCCGGTCCTGCACCCGTCCCTCAAGCTCCGCGACCGTCGGGATCCTGATGGCTTTCGGGAGCAACGGCCAGAGCGCCGCCGCCGTGACGATCGACACCAGCGCCGTCGTCGCCTTCATGATGCCCGACGCCCCGTAGTCGGGATACCACATGGTCCAGATGCTGAAGATGTGGGTCATGCCGCACGCCAGTACAAAGGCGCCGAACATCCACAGGACCCAGCGGTGGCCGGTCCCGCGTCGCTGGATGGCGAATACCGCAATGGCGGCGGGGATCGACAGATAGGCGATGGCGATGGTGGCGTCGCTGATCACATGCAGCCAGAACACATCCGGCCGCCACATGAGACAGTAGCCGTGCGGCGCGAACTGGTCCGACGCGAAGAATGCGGTCAAAAAGTCCATCGGTCTGGCCTCCAGACGTAGAACCGTCAGTATGCGCTTCGCTTTTCGGGTTTATCAAGGGATATGAACCTGCTGTGATGGGGACAGCTCAGCATGCAACTTGTGCGAAGCACGCCGACGCCCCATGCCCTGTCCGGAAACGCCAGCGCGGCAAAGGCTGCATCGGAAGCTGCGACGGTTGGGGCGCCCGCGAAGCAAAGATGCCGAGAAACCGTCCCGCATTACTAGCGTAATTGGACAAGTCGTAAATTGTAGAAAAGAGAAAAGGCAATTACCACAGCATTGATGGCTGCGATCTGACAATAATATTATCGAAAATGCGGCGTTCGAGGCAAGGTCCGCGAGCGCTTCTGCTTGCTTTTGTTGCAGACCCTGTCCGAACGGCCAGATGAGCCCTCGCGGGCAAGGCGTCGGCGGCGGCGAACGCACGAGATGATCGACGCCCGGATTCGCGCTATACTGGCGCGGAGAGCGTGTTCGAAAAAAGGGAGACGGCGCATGCGACCGGACGACGACATCAATCCCCAGGCTATCGATCCCCAGGCCATCGATCCCCAGGCCATCGATCCCCAGGCCATCGATCCTCAAGTCTTCGAGCTTTACGACGAATATTGCCACTCGGCGATGCCGCGCCGGGTCTTCCTAGAGCGGGCGGCGGCGCTGACGCTGGTCGGCGGCGTCTCGGCGATGGCGATGGCCCAGGCCTTGCTGCCGCGTTATGCCGAAGCGCAACAGATTTCCTTCACCGACGCACGCATCACGCCGCGCTATGTCGATTACGACTCGCCGGGCGGCACGTCAGGGCGGATGCGCGGCTATCTCGTGCAGCCAGCGGGCGCGGGGCCGTTTCCGGCGGTGATCGTCATTCACGAGAATCGCGGCCTCAACCCCTATATCGAGGATGTCGCCCGCCGGATGGCGGTCGAAGGCTTCCTGGCGCTCGCGCCCGATGGCCTGGCGCCGGTCGGGGGCTATCCCGGCAATGACGATGCCGGCAAGGCCCTGCAGGCGAGCCTCGACCGCGGCAAGCTCATGACCGACCTGTTGAACAGCGCCCGTTATCTGAAGGCGCATACGCTCGCCACGGGCAAGCTCGGCGCCACGGGCTTCTGTTTCGGCGGCGGGGTTGTGAACGCGCTGGCGGTTGAGATGGGGGCGGACCTGCAGGCGGGCGCGCCCTTCTATGGCGCGGCCGCGGCGAGCGCGGACGTGCCCCGGATCAAGGCGGCATTGCTCGTCCATTACGCCGAAGACGATCCCCGTATCAACGCCATGCGGCCGGATTTCGAGGCGGCGCTGAAGGCCAGCGGCGTCGAGCATGAGATGCATGTCTATCCGGGCACGCGCCATGGCTTCCACAACAACTCGACGCCCCGGTATGCGCCGGACGCGGCGGCTCTGGCATGGTCGCGGACGGTCGCCTTCTTTAAGCAGCATCTCGCCTGACCGAACGGCGGTTATGCCCGGCCGTTACGCCCGCATGTGGGCATTGTCCGGCGCCCATAGGGGGTTGAGCGACGGCAGGGCGGGATAGCGCTGACCGGCGATCTCGATCTCATAGGCGGCGGCCAGCATCGCCGCCGGGTCGGCCGCGCTCGGGTCGGCGACATAGCCCAGGCCGATCGCTGCGCCGACGCTATGGCCGTAGGCCGCAGACGTGATCCAGCCGACGACGGCGCCGTCGCGGATGATCGGCTCATGGCCGTAGAGCAGCGCCGCCGGGTCTTCCAGGCGAAACGCCGTCAGGCGCCGGGCGAGCGGCCGCGCGCTCGCCGCCTGGAGCGCCGCCTGCCCGATGAACGGCGTCGGTTTGTTCAGCCGCACGACGAAATCCAGGCCCGCTTCCAGGGGATTGTCCTCTGGGCTTATGTCGTGGCCCCAGTGGCGGTAGCCCTTCTCGAGGCGGAGGCTGTCCATGGCGTGCATCCCGGCGGGGCGCGCGCCCAGGGGCTTCCCGGCGGCGAGGAGCGCCCGCCAGAGCATCGGCGCGTCCGGGGCGGCGCAGGCGATCTCCCAGCCAAGCGCGCCCATATAGGTGATGCGGGTCAGGCGCGCGGCGACGCCCGCGACCGTCGCCAGCGCCGTTCGGGCGAAGCGGAAATCGGTCAGGTCGATGTCGGCCAGGGGGGCCAGGAGGTCACGGGCGCGCGGGCCCATGACGCCGATGACGGCGCGGGAGCGCGATATGTCCGCGATCCGGACGTCCGCATACTCGCCAGCGAACCGGGTCAGGCGGGCGAGGTCGCGGCGGCGGACGGCGGCCCCGGTGGTGACCAGAAACTCGGCCGCGCCGGTCCGCGCGACCGTCAGGTCCGCTTCGATGCCGCCGCGGCTGTTCAGCCATTGGGTATAGACGACGCGGCCGGGGGCGACGTCGATGCGGTTGGCGGAGAGGCGCTCCAGCAAGGGCAGCGCGTCGCTGCCGGTCACGCGGAATGCGCCGAAGGAGGATTGATCGAACAGGCCGACAGCTTCCCGCGTCGCCCGATGCTCCCGGGCCGCGTCGTCGAACCAGTGCGGCCGGCTGTAGCTGTAGCGATAGACGGGCGTCTGGCCCGGCGCCGCATACCAGTTCGGCCGCTCGATCCCGGCGACCTCGCCGAAGCAGGCGCCGGCCGCCTGGGTTTCGCCATGCAGCGGCGACAGGACGGCGTCCCGGCTGGTTTCGAACTGCCGGTAGGGCCAGTGCATCGCATAGAGCAGGCCAAGCGCTTCGCTGACCCGGGGGACGAGGAAGCTTTGTTCGGCCTGAAACGGCTCGGCGCGCATGGCGTCGACGGCGGAGAGGTCGAACGGCATTTCGCCGCCCGCGATCCAGTCCGCCAATGCCTTGCCCGCGCCGGCGCCCGACTGGATGCCGATGGAGTTGAACCCGGCGATCACGAAAAAGCCCTGAAGCTCCGCCGTCTCGCCGAGATAATAGCGCTGGTCGGGCGTGAAGCCTTCGGGGCCGTTGAAGAACTTCCGCAAGCCGACCTGGCCCATCACGGGCACGCGCCGGGCCGCATGTTCGAGGATCGGCGCGAAATGGTCGAAGTCCTCGGGCAGTTCGTCGAAGCAGAAGTCTTCCGGAATGCCGTCGAGCGCCCAGGGCTTGGCCTTGGGCTCGAAGGCGCCGAGCAGCAGCTTGCCGGCGTCCTCCTTGTAGTAGGCGCAGCCGTCCATATCGCGCAGCACCGGCAGGGTCGAGGGCAGGCCGGGGACAGGCTCGGTCACCACATAGAAATGCTCGCAGGCCTGAACCGGCACGGGCGAACCGGCGAGCGCGCCGAACGCCCGCGCCCACATGCCTGCCGCGTTGACGACGACGGGCGCCGCAATCCGGCCGTGATCCGTCTCGACGCCCATGACCCGGCCGCGCGCCGCCGCGATCCCCGTCGCCTTGACGCCTTCGAGGATGCGCACGCCCATCTGCCGCGCCCCTTTCGCCAGCGCCTGGGCATAGTCGAGCGGATTGGCCTGGCCGTCGGTCGGATACCAGAGCGCGCCCAGAAGATCCCGGGTTTCGAGGAACGGATAGAGCCGCCCGGCTTCGGAGGCGTCGACCAGATGCGCTTCGACGCCAAGCGCCTTCGCGAAGGAATAGGCGCGCCTGTGTTCTTCCCAGCGGTCGGGATTGTCGGCGATGCCGAGGCTGCCGTTCTGCTTGAAGCCCGTCGCCTGCCCGGTTTCAGCCTCCAATTCCTTGAACAGCGGCTGCGTCGCCATGGCGATGCGGGAGAGCGTCGCCGAGCCGATGTTGGAGCGGATCAGCCCCGCCGCGTGCCAGGTCGTGCCGCAAGCAAGCTGCTTCCGCTCCAGCAGCACGATGTCCCGCCAGCCCAGCTTCGCCAGATGATAGGCCGTGCTGAGGCCGGCGATCCCGCCGCCGACGATGACGGCCGAAGCTTCGGCGGGAAGGGCGATATCTGGCATGGGGCGACATATCCGATTGCGGGGGCGGGCGGCGGCTCTTAGGATCGCCGTCGTTTTCCCGGACGGCAAGGCGCTTCGATGAACCTCAAAGACCATATTCGCGGCATTCCGGATTTCCCGAAGCCCGGCATCCTGTTCTACGATATCTCGACCCTGCTGGCGCATCCCGGCGCCTGGGGCGAAACGGTGGACCGGCTGGCGGCGGCGGTCGCGCCCTGGAAGCCGACGAAGTTCGCCGGCATCGAAAGCCGCGGCTTCCTGACGGCGGCGCCCGTCGCGCTGAAGCTCGGCCTGGGCTTCGTCATGGTGCGGAAGCAGGGCAAGCTGCCCGGCCCCGTCATCTCCCACGAATATGCGCTTGAGTACGGCACGGATATTGTCGAAATCCAGGCGGACGCGGTGCAGCCCAGCGACCGGATCGTCCTGCTGGACGATCTGCTCGCGACCGGCGGCACGCTTGCGGCATCGAAGCGGCTCCTGGAAAGCCAGGGCGCGATCGTGCCGGGCGCCGCCTGCATCATCGAACTGAGCTTCCTGAACGGACGGAAAGCCGTCGACTGCCCGGTCGAAACCCTGATCGTCTACGACGAATAACCCGCCGCCGCCCGGCTTCGCGGCGACGCTGGCGCCGGCTTATTGCGCGGTCCGACGGCCTTGGCATCGCGGTCTGCTATTGGCGGGACGCGGCATCGATCCAGGCCCTGAAAAGCCAGGGGCGAGCATCTGGCGGCGCAACGCCTGGGCGTCGAACGCTGGCACGCTCATTACGAACTGCTCGCCGCAAGGTCGAGCGCGCCTATAGCGGGCCGAAGGGGCGGCGGCCTCAGAACAAGCCGCGGCGAATGCAACGGCGTGGCATCTACCGGAAGGACTGCGCAAAGGGGGACATTGCGCGGCGTTGACCGGCGAAATGCGCCCGTTGGCCTGTCCGATATGGCGGCCGCCTTACTGCTGGGTAGCGGCGCCGATCTTCATGTCGTCAATCTAGAGCGTCGGGCGTTAAGTGAGAATCGAATTGGTTGGTGGGGATTCCCATTTG
>CALAHN010000093.1 GCA_937891825.1 uncultured Alphaproteobacteria bacterium | reverse complement strand
ATCGGCGTAGGAGCGCGACAGGCGCAGATCGCCGGCCCGGCGGACCAGCGTGTCGACTTCGCGCATCACCGCCGGGTCGACCGGCGCGCCGCTATTGACGATCGTCCGAAGATCCTGGAGCGCCAGGCTGGCGTCGATCTTCGCGTCCTGGCGCGCCCTTGCCGCTTCCGCCCGGCGCTCGGCCGCCTGGCGCTTCAGTTCCGTGTCGGCCGAATGCTTCAGCCGGATCCGCGAGCGCTCATCCAGATGCGGAAAAAAGCCGGCGTCGGGCGCCAGCGCCCTGGACGCCGCCGCCGGGTTTTCCGTCACCAGGCGCAAGGCCGCGTCGGTGTCGACGCCGCCGGCGAAGTCCTGCTTGCGCTTTTCGGCCTCGACCGCCGATATCCATCCGGCCGACCGGGCGCCGTCCAATTGCGCGTGCGCCTGGTCGATCAGGATCTGACGCTGCGCCAACGATCCGGCGCGGGCCGCCTGGCCGTTCAGGGCCGTCAAGCCCCGTTCGACGCTGGCGACGCCCTGGTCGATTTCCAGCTTGGCGGCGCGCTGGCGCACCCGCACGCGCGCCGCCCGCGCCGCCTGGCCGAAGCGCTGCTGGAACGCCTCTTGCGCCGCCTGGCTGCGGATGCCAGCGCCGGCGCTCGACTGGATTTCCGCGATCCGCTTTTCCGCGCCGTCCCGGATCTTCGCCGGATCGTCGGCGGTCTCCAGCTCAGCCTCGTACTGGTCGATCTGCTCAAGCGCGCTGGCGCTGGCGGCGGCCACGTCGGCCTCGTCGCGATGCTGGCCCCACACGGTCGCGGCGTCGAAGATATCCGCCCCGGCGCGCGCTATCGCCTCGCCGCCGGCGGCGATATTGCGGACGCTCACGTTCGAGGTGGGCGCTTGCGGCAAGCTGGTCGAGGCGACCGGCCGGGAAATGTTATCCGCCATCGCCTATACCCCCGGCCAGACCAGGCCCGAATTCTGAATGCCGCCGCTCGGCTGGAATAATCCGTCGAAGCCGCCGCGCTGGCCCACGCTGCCCCCGCCCTTGAAAGCCGTCGACGCCGCGCCGAACAGCGCATTCGTGAACGCGAGCTTACCTTCCGCCCGCCGGACTGCGGCGTCCCGCGTCTGCTGGTCGGCCGTCATCTGGCCCGACAACCGCGCATCCAGCGCCGCCAGTTCGGTTTCCTCGGCCGCGTTGACCTGGAGCAGGAGCGGCGACCCCGCCGTGACGTCCAGGCCGGCCGCCGCGATCTGCGCTTTCTGGTTCTGGCGCACGCGCCGGCCTTCGCGCCGGATCCGTTCTTCCTCGCTGGCTCCGATGGCGAGCGCGTTCTGGGCGTTCACGTCCGCGACGCGCGCCTGATAGTTCGCCATCTTCTTCTGGTCCATGCCGCCCTTGACCTGGCCGACCACGGAAATCAGCGTGCCGGCCGCCATCATGAGCGAGACGGGTTCGCACATCAGATGCCATCCGCCGGCCGGACGATCGTCCAGCAGAGACGCGGCCTGCGGATCGGCGGCTGCGGATCCTTCGGGAATGTCGTGATATCGTCGTAGCAGATCCGCTCGCCGACGGCCGGCCACCGGACGCTCGCGTCATTCGGCGTCGGCACCGTCAGCATGTAGGTATGCGGTTCGCCATCGGCGATCGAATAGCCGCCGGCCATCGGCGGCGACCGCACCCAGGGTTCGGGCGCCTTGTCGATATACCAGAAGCCGTTGATCGTGCTGGCGGCCAGCCGATGCCGCCGGCCGACGAATTCGACCACGACGAAAGGCGCGCCGCGCTCGATGGTCTGGTCGACCGCCTTCCAGCTTATCACCTCGACGGCCGGGCCGACGCGCAGTTCATAATTCAGCCGCTCCAGGCGAGGCCGCGCGACCCAATCCAGCGCCTGGGACATAACGACCGCGACCATCGCCACGAACATCAGCCGGGCCGGCAGCGTGCATTCAAATCGTGAAAACTGGTTCATGGCGTCGGCAACCCCGCTTTGACAAGAACGATTTTCACCACGACATAAAGCGCGCCCATGGCCGCCCCGCCAACGAACAGCTCGACGCGCGTCAGGCGCTGGCGCACGCCCTTCATCTGTTCGGAGAGGACGCTTAGCTCCACCCGCAAATCCGCCAGATTGGTCATTAGCTATCCTCCGAATAGTCGACGGTCAGCGTGATCCCCGTCACCTTGAGCGGCAGGGGCGACGGCTGGCGGATCCGCAGGCTTTGCCGCCGCCCGTTGCCGCCGCCGACCGCCAGGCCGGCGACCGGGCCGCTGTGCAGGGGCAGGGGCGATCCGTCGGCTGTGCCGGTCGCCATCAGCGGTTCGCCCTCGTCGGGCGCGTCCGCTTCAGTCAGCCCGTATTCGTCTTCAATGCCCTGCATCGCCTCGACATAGGCGCCGGCGGATTTCACCACATGCACGATCACCTCATCGAACGACCGCCGGCGGCCGACGCTGGGTCCGTCGCGCAGATTGGTCTCCGGCGACACCGGCTCGATCACCACCTCGAAGGCCAGGCCGACGCAGCCCGCCGAAACGGCGCGATCGAACGTGACCTGGCCGCCCGACACGACGGCCGGCGTCAGCGGCAGGCCGTCGCCGACGCCCGTCACCGTTTCGCCTTCCAGATGCGCCAGGCCGGTCAGGGTCGCGGACGGCGACCCCAGATCGAAGGGCAGGCCGCTATCGACCTGGAAGGCGTTCGCCGCCGTCGTCTCCAGATCGTAATCGAAGGCCGGCGCCAGGCGCTCCACATAGCGCCGGGTCGATCCCATGATCGTCCGGCGGACGATCATCCAGAGTTCATCCGCGCCGCTGTCCGTCGTCGGCGAGACGGCCAGGCTTTCGACAAAGCCGCCGGCCATGGCGCAGTCGGTCCAGGCGATCAAGCCTTCCTTGCGGCGATAGGAAATCGCGCCCAGGCCGCCGTCCGCCAGGCGCAGCCAGGCGACGCGCCAGGGATTGCGATGCCAGACGATTTCCCGGATGCCGCGGCGGGCGATGTGGCGGGAAAAACGGTCAATATCCGTCGCCTGGAAGCCCAGCTCGGAATTCGCGTTGGGGTCAAAGCCCATTTCGATCAGGCGGCTCCGATCGCCGGCGACGAACAGGATCGCGTCAGCGATCTGCACCGGCTCGATATTGGCGGACCCTTCGTCGGTCACGGCCGATCGGTTGATATTGGTCGCCGTCAGCGCCTCGCCGTTCCGGCTGGCGCGCACGACATGCTCCTGAGCGATCGTGCCGATGAACAACGCCGTCGAGGATCGCAGCCAACTGATGCCGTCGCCCTGCACCGTCGGCAGGGTGAAGCTGATGGCGTCGGCGCCCGCGCCGTCGGCAAGGTCGAAATTCGCGAAGTCGGCCGACTGCGAAAAATGCAGCGCCAGCGGGTCGCCCGGCGCGCCGGCGGTCGTCAGGCGCTGCTCGTGGAACCCGCCGATCGCCGGCCAGCCGCGATAGTCCGACCAGGCCCCTTCGTTCCAGGCCGCCGTCGCGGCCGAGACGACATCGTCCGGCAGGCGTGACAGGACGTCCGCCGTCGCCGTAGCCCCGCCGACCGCGACCGCCGTGATGCGCACGATGCCGAAGCCCGAATGCAGATAGCGCCAGGTGACATAATCAGTGGTGCCGTCACTGCCGGCCTTTTCGTCGCCGGCGTCATGGCTTGGGATATTCGGCCCGCTATTCCGCGTCGCGCCCGACACATTCTCGTAGACATTGCCATTGGCGCGGATCTTCTTCCCGTCGACATAATCGACGTTGCCGACCCACTTTTCCACATCGCTCAGATCTTCGGACGCGATCTTGTAGAGCGCGCCGGCATGGCCGGCGTCGAAGGTGAAGCCCGTCGCCGTCAGCGTGATCCCGCTCCCGGAAACGGCGCTCGCCTGGATGGTTTGCGCTACGTCCAGGTTCTCATCCAGGAATGGCCCGTTGTCCGGCGCGAACAGCTCCACGGTCCAGTCATCATGGTCGAGGCGCGTCAGGATCCGCGTCTGATACTTGGTGTGAAAAAGATAGAGCTGGTCGCGCGACTGGACCCAGCGCAGCGTCGGCATATCGGCCGTCGTGTAGGGCAGGCCGGTGATCGTGTAGGGGACGCCGAGGCTCAAGACGATGCCGTCTTCCTTGAAGATCCGGGCGATCGTATCGCCGAATTCGATCGTATAGGCTTGCGCGCGGCTGAAGACGAAGGGCGAAAGCCGGCCCGGTTTGGCCTCGTCCGCGATCGCCGCCACATGGCGGGATCCCGGCCGGGCGACGGCCGCGCCGGTCTCGGTGATGATGACATTGAATGCCGTCCGAAGCGCGTTCGGATAGCGCTCCAGGTCCGGACGGACGCCGTCCAGCTCCGGCGATATCTCCCCGGTCGCGAACGTGCCCTGGTGCGTGCGAACCCTCACTGCCAGCCGCCATCGTCGCGCCAGACTTCGACGCCGGAGCGCGCCAGGGTGATATCGGTGTTCTTCAGCCTGGTCGGCGCGGCTTCCCGGCTATCGACCGCGCCGGCGTCGGCGAAGGCGCCTTCCGCTTCCTGCTTCAGCCGCTCCAGCTCGACGCCGCGCCCCAGCAGCCTGGGCGCGATCGCGACCGCCAGCAGGGCCGCCAGCGCCGAAACGAAGGCCGGATCCCAGGACACGATCGGGACCGCGTTCGAGGTGTAGGTCAGCAGCAAGGGCGCGGCCAGATCGGTCTCTATCGTCCGGCCGACGACCTTCCATTCGTCGCGGCCCGCGCCGTAGACCGCGAGCGCCCGCACGCAATCCGACGGCAGGGCATAGGCTTTTGTGAAGCCGAAGGCGGGCGCCGCCGCGAGCGCCGCGATCGACGCCTTGGCTTCGGCGAAATTCCAGTCCCGATCGCGGAGCGCCGTATCCCGCGCCTGGCCGAAATGCCGGCGGCAGACGCCCGCCGCCAGCGTCCCGTCGTCCAGCGAACCGATGGGCGGCTTCTTAATCAGCTCAAGCGCCAGATTGCAGACGCCCGCCTCATCGGTGATCGGGAATTCGGACATTAGGGGACGTTCGCTTCGAGCAGCGCCTGGCGCGCCTTATCGAGCATCAGCGCCCGATCCGGCGTCGCGATGCCGTCGGCGAAAATCACCAGGCACTGCACGCCGCCCAAGGACGTCGCGTCCGCCGCAAGCGCCAGGTCCTCCACCTGGTCGGTCACGACGATTTCCATCTTCTGTTGCGCCATCTAGCCTCTCCTATGTGAAAACGCGCCCCGCCCCGGCTGGAGCGAGGCGCGCCATGTGTCCGGCGGGATGGCTCTATCCGGCCGAGAAGATCAGAACCGGCGTCAGCGTGCCGGCGGAGGATGCATTCGTCATCAGGGTCGCGATGATGTCGATCGTCTCCGGCTTGGTCGCTTCCGTGTAGCCGAGGATTTCCCAGAGCGGCTTGCCGACATCCGCTGCCCCGACGCTGAAGAAGGGATCCTTGGCGCCGGCGGTGGAGACATTCAGGCCATCGGCCAGCCCGTCGGGATTGCTGGCGTCGCCGATATCAAGACCGGTCAACGCCGTGATCGCGTCGTGCTGGAAGGTCAAGAGGCCCTTGATCGGCCGCCAATGGGACGGGACGCCCACGGCGATCGTCACGGTCGACGTCGAGCTGTCGCCCGACGCCAGCTCGACGGTGCCGCCGATGGCGACGACGCCGCCGCCCAGGAAATGCGGGTCGATCGGGTTGCGGGGAAGACTGCCGTCGCTCACGGTGTCGACGTACTTGTTAACAACTGCCATTGGATGGCTCCCTCAAACGGTCAAAGCCCGGATGGCCGCCGCCCTGTTCGGAGCGACGGCCGCCGGCGGTTTATTCGGCGCAGATCAGCTCAACGACCTTCTTTTCCTCAAGGCGCGTGGCCCCGACGACTTTCTGGTTGAAAAGCTGCGTATTGCCCTTGCGGTCGGGCCGCTCCTTCGCCCAGGCCACATCGAGCGGCCAGAGACCGAGGCCCATGCCGGACTTCAGGTAGAGCGGGCAACGGCGCTCGGTGGAGCCGTTCAGCTCCAGGCCATTGCGGACCAGGATCCGCGTGCCGTAGACCTCGCGCACATACTGGCCCATGATAACGACGCCGTTCTGGAACTCCTTCGATGCGGCCTGATAGTCGGCCAGAAGGTTCCGGTTCTGCTTCGGCGTAATGATGCTGATCGGCTGCTCATAGCCTTCGTCATCCGGCCCCGGCGCTTCGTTGATCTGGAGGATTTCGTGCGCCGCGCGGAATTTCTCCAGGTTCAGGCCGGTCGCCGATCCGCCGCCGCCCGTCGCCGCCGTCACCTGCTGGCTCGACGGGAACGTCACGTCGGTTTCGCCGTTCTGGCCGGTCTTCGCGGTCGCGAAGAACGCCGGAATAATCACCGTCAGGTCGATCTTCCGCGCCACGGCCATGACGCCGGCTTTCTGCACGGCCTGGGTCGGATCGCCCAGGGTGCGGATCACGTCGCGCTGATCGACCAGATGGCCCCACTCGACCGTGCGCGGGAAAACCCACCGGCGGTAGCGCGGGACGTCCATATGCGGCGTCTCGCCCCGGCGGCTGTCGTCCTCGCGCGCTTCGGTCTCGCCATACTGATTGATGAAATTGGCGCCTTCGCCTTCGAGGCTCTTGACGACCATCGTGTCCTTGAACTTGTCGCCCATGTTCTGCAACAGGTGCGCCGTGTCGTCGGAATACTTGTCGTAATAGTGCTGGGTTTCTGGTGCGGGCATCTGCCCCTCCTATGCGTTGCGATTGTCGTTCGCTTGGCTGGAGGGTTGCCCGCCTCTGGACGTCGGACCCTACGGGGTGGGACCGGATCGCGGCACGGCCGGGGGGACCATTCGTCTGCCGCGATCCGGTTGCCCCACCGGGAGGGTAGAACGCCACGGACCCGCTTTGCTGCCGTAACGCCTGGACGATTTATCCGTTTGGCAGAAAAGTCAAACGAAAAATCTTTACATCGGAGAAAAATCAGCCAGCGGCGGCGCGTTGGGCCGACAACAATTGCAGCATTTCATCATTGAGCGCCTTGTTTTCCGGGTGCGCGCCGTCCCGGTAGCCCGGATGCCGCCGAATCTCGTTCATCCGGTCCGCGCCGGCGCTTGGCAGCAATCCGCCGGACGGCAGGCGATCGACCGCCAGCGTGTTCGCCATCTTTATCATCAGCCGCATGGCGTCGACCGATCCGAGCGCCGACGCGACGCCGTTGATCGCCTCCGGCCAGTTTTCGCCCGCGACTTCGCGGCCGAGCTGCATCAGGTTTTCCATGGACGTGTGATAGCGCGCCGGCCCTAATTCCGCCTTCAGCGTATCCGCCATAGCCGTCGCCGCCGCCGTCTCTTGCGCCACATTCTGCTCATAGCGCCTGCCCTGCATATCGGCGAACTCCTGGCGCAGACCCTGCAACTGGAAGGGCGCGAGCTTGAGGCCGACGGCCGCCTGGCGGATCGCCGCATCCAGGTCCGTATCCTCCTGCATCCCGTCCGGCAGTTTCAGGGCCGCCAGCTCATAGCCTTCGGCGCTGTCCGGAACGCCCAGCTTCTTCCAGCCGTCCCAATTCGCCAGCGCTTCCGCGTCCGCCGGATCCGGCGGCGCCAGCACGCCCTTGCCCAGGCGGGCTTCCAGCTCCCGGTAGCTCTTGCCGGCGGCGGCGAGCGCCGCTTCCGGCGTGGTGTCGCGCTTCAGCCAGCCTTTCGCCTCGAAGGCGGCGACGGTGTCGGGATCCAGGGTCGAGGCCCAATCCGGCCGGCCCGCGACCGCGTTGACCAAATCGGCCGGTTTGCCGGGCGCGGCGGCTGGCGCGGCGGGCGGCGTCGCCGGCGTCGCCGCCGCTGCCGGCGGATCAGATGCCGGCGAAGGGGTCGGGGGGACCGCTGGCGTCGGAGCCGGCGCGGCCGCCGGCGCGGCTGGCGCTGGAGCGTTCATAAAT
>CALAHN010000092.1 GCA_937891825.1 uncultured Alphaproteobacteria bacterium | reverse complement strand
CGAATCACATTCTCGAAGCCAGGGGAATCCGTTTTATGGGTCTGGAGCCTAGGTCATGCACTTATAAAGGGGATTCCCATTCGATTGGCGTCGTGATTCATTCCTCCGAGGATGGAGGGGCCAATGACGCCATACGATATGACGGATTTCGAGTGGGAATCCCTTTTATGAGTGCATGACCTAAAGCCCCAGCACGCCCTTCGCGATGATGTTGTGCTGAATCTCGTTCGAGCCTGAATAGATCGAGACCTTGCGCATGTGCAGGTAGCGCGGCGCGACGCCGTTCTCATAGGGCTCGCCGATGGCGGGGCGGTTGCCCCAGCCGCTTTCCAGCGCCGCCAGGTCATAGGGGATGGCGTTCGGGCCGAGCGCTTCCATGCGAAGCTCCGTCAGGCGCTGCAGCACTTCGGTTCCGCGGATCTTGATGACGTTCGCCTCCGAGCCCAACGGCTTGTCGGCGGAGACCTTGGCCAGCGTCTTCAGAATGACGGCCTCCAGCGTTTTCAATTCCGCCTCGACCGCCGCAATGCGCGGCGCGAAGCTTGGGTTGTCCGCCGCGATCGCTTTCGTCTGCGCCAGGATCAGCTTGTGCTGGCCGAGCGCGCCGCCGCCCATGCGTTCATGGGCCAGAAGATGCTTGGCGATGGTCCACCCGGCGCCCGGCTCGCCGACGATATTCGCTTTCGGGATGCGCACGTCGTCATAGAAGACGGCGTTCGTCTCGTGCAGGCCGTCCAGCAGGTGGATCGGCCGGATTTCGATGCCGGGCGTGTCCAGCGGGATCAGGAAGAAGGAGATGCCAAGCTGCTTCTTCGGCTCGTCGGACGTGCGCGCCAGCAGGAACACCCAGTTCGCCATATGCGCCTGGGTGGTCCAGGTTTTCTGGCCGGAGATCACCCATTCGTCGCCCTCGAGCCGGGCGCGGGTGCGCAAGCTCGCGAGGTCCGACCCGGCGCCCGGTTCGGAATAACCCTGGGCCCAGACATGCTCGCCCGACAGCATGCGCGGCAGATGGAAGGCCTTCTGTTCGTCCGTCCCGAAGGCCATCAGCACCGGGCCGCACATGCCGAGGCCGAACTGGATGAGCCGGGGGGCGCCGGCGCGTCCGGCCTCCTCGTCGAAGATGTATTTCTGCGTGACGCTCCAACCCGGCCCGCCATATTCGGCCGGCCAGTTCGGCGCGACCCAGCCCTTGCCATGGAGAATGCGGTGCCAGCGCATGATGTCGTCGCGGCTGAGCGCCTGACTGTTGACCGTCTTCTCCCGGAGGTCGTCCGGCAGCGACGTCTGGAGGAACGCCCGGACTTCTTCCCGGAAGGCGAGATCATCGGCGTCGTATTGAAAATCCATGCGCGCTCCCCCGCTAAATCAATCGCTGTCGTGCTTCAGGTTGGTCGCGTCGGCCGGGCCGCCGCCCACCGGCGTCACGGCGGCCGCCCTCATTTCCGGCCCGCCGGCGCGTCGATGCGAGGCGGAGGGATCTGGATTTCGGGCCACGGCCTCACTCTTTCCTGATCTCGTCGGTTCCGCCATCATGCAGGCGAACCGCGCCCCGACACAATGGAGAAACCCGATGCCAGCCTATATTATCGCCCGCGTCGCCGTCACCGACGCCGAGAAGTTCAAGGGCTATCAGGCGTTGACGCCGAACGCGATCACGACCAACGGCGGCAAGTTCATCGCGCGCGGCGGCCGGACCGTGACGCTCGAGGGCGACGAAGAAACGCGCCGGGTCGTCCTTCTGGAATTCAAGGATGTCGCCGCCGCCGAGGCGTTCTGGAATTCGCCGGAATATGCCGAAGCCAAGGCCGCGCGCGAAAACGCCGCCGACTTCCAGGCATTTATCGTCGAAGGACTTTGAGCCATGGCCGAGCGCAATCTGACGATCAAGGACCTTCGCGTCACCCTGCTGACCGTGCCCTATGCGGAGCAGCCTGCCTTCCAGGCCGGATATAACAAGCCCCGCAGCTTGCTGCTGTGCGAAATCGAAACGGCGGACGGGCATGTGGGCCTGGGCTATCAGCTTTATCTGCGCGACAGCATGCGCACGACCAAGGCCGCCATCGAGGAAATGCTGAAACCGCAAGTCATGGGCCGCGACGCGACCGAGGTCGAGGGCATCTGGCGCGACCTCTGGACCTCCACCCTCGCCGACGGGCGCGGCGGCGCGCCGGTGCTCGGCCTTTCCGCCATCGACGTGGCGCTCTGGGATATCGTCGGGCAGGCGGCGGGCATGCCGTTGCACCGGCTCTGGGGCCACTGCCAGTCCGAGGTCAAGGCTTACGGCTCCGGCGTCTGGCGCGGCATGACCCGCGAGGGCATGATCGAGAAGGCGAAACGCTTCAAGTCCGAAGGCTTCTCCGCGATCAAGATGCAGGTCGGCCATATCTGGGGCGACAAGGACGATGTCGAGAACGTCCGCCAGGTGCGCGCGGCCGTTGGCGACGAGGTCGACATCATGGTCGACGCCAACATGGCCTACACCGCCGACCACGCCATCCTGATGGGCAAGAAGATCCAGGAATACGGCATCTACTGGCTGGAAGAGCCGGTCGTGCCGGATGACTACGAGGGCTATTTCCGCGTCGCCCGGGCGCTCGACACCCGGGTCGTCGGCGGCGAAAGCCATTTCACCCGCTTCGACCTGAAGCCGTTCTTCCAGAACCCGGTCTGTCCGATTCTGCAGCCGGACGTCGTGCGCGGCGGCTTGACCGAGATCCGGAAGATCGCCGCCATCGCCGACACCTTCGGCCTGAAGATCGCGCCGCATCTCTATCCGGAACTGATGATCCAGGTGATGGCCTCGATCCCGAACGGCGAGATCATCGAGGACATGGGCTTGCTCGCGGATATCTGGATCGATTGGGCGGCCCCGGTCAAAGGCGTCATGACCGCGCCGGAACGGCCGGGCCACGGCCTCAGGATCAAGCCGGAAATCATCCGGGACTACCGGGTCGCCTGACCGGCGGCCAGACCAGGCTCCGATAGGACGAAGGCCCCGGCGGATCGCTCCGCCGGGGCCTTTTGCATCCTTGCAGCGGCGCAAAGCGGCGTATCGCGGCGCAAAGCGGCGGTCAGAAATCCCCCATTTTCATTCAACAATTTTGTTGAATGTTCTGGCCGCGGCCTATATATTCAACCACATGATTGAACAAAATCCCGCACAGATGAACGCCGTGTTTCACGCCCTGGGCGACCAGACGCGCCGCCAGATGCTCCGCAGCCTCGCGGCCGGGGAGCGCACTGTCAGCGAGTTGGCGGCGCCGTTCACCATCTCGCTCGCCGCCGCCTCGAAGCACATCAGGGCCTTGGAGAGCGCGGGCCTGATCCAACGGGAAATCCGCGGCCGTACGCATATCTGCCGGATCGATCCCGGTCCGCTCGCCAGCGCCCATGCCTGGCTCGAGTTCTACGAACGCTTCTGGACGAACCGCCTGGACGCGCTGGAGCGGCTGCTCCGCCAGGAGGACGCCGCCACGACGACAAAGCCCAAACCTGGAGATGACCGATGACCGACCGCATGCCCCTCGACGCCTACGGCAGAATGACCGAGCCCGACGTTCTAATACCAGCCTGCGGTGAGGCAGACTCATTTTCGGGATTCCCAAAGCGTTCG
>CALAHN010000091.1 GCA_937891825.1 uncultured Alphaproteobacteria bacterium | reverse complement strand
CATCGGATGTCGGCAATGGGCTCACGGGTTCTGATCAATGCAAATTGGTATAAGCTGGCGACGACGCAGCAAGGGCCACCGTCTCTAGCGATAGGGAGAAATGGCAGATGATTGTCGCGTCGATCCTGAACAGCAAAGGCCGGACCGTGCGCAGCGTCGCTCCCGAGATGTCCGTCCGCGACGCCGCCCGCTACCTGACCGAGCATGGCATTGGCGCGGCCATGGTCCTGGATGCGGAGGGCGGCCCGGCAGGCATCTTTTCCGAACGGGACTTCCTGCGCGCCGTGGCGGAAAAGGGCGGCCCCGCGCTGGCCAAGACAGTCGGCGACCTGATGACCCGCGACCTCGCGGTCTGCACGCCGACGGATTCGATCGACGCCGTGATGGCGACCATGACGAACAGGCGCTGCCGGCACCTGCCGGTCGTCGATGAGGGTAAGGTCGTCGGCGTCGTCTCCATCGGCGACGTGGTGAAGTCCCGGATCGCCGAGGCGGAGACCGAGGCGCAGGCCCTCAAGGCCTATATCGCATCGGGCTGAAACGGCGGGCTGAAACGGCGAGCCCGGATCTTCGACTGGCATCGCCTGATTTGCGCTTCAAGCTTAGACTTGGCGCGCGTTCCCCATAGCCGCCCCGAGGTTCCAGCGCCCATGCCCCCGACCGAGCATCCGATCCATAGTTCGGAAGATCTGCAGCAGATTGTCGATGACGTTTACGCCCGCGCCGCCCGCGATCTCGGCAAGGGCAAGGTAGCCACATACATTCCCGCCCTCGCCCGCGTGCCGATCGAGCGGTTCGGCATGGCCGTCGCGACCAATGACGGCTATTTCGCCTCCGCCGGGGACGCCGCCACGCCGTTCGCCATCCAGAGCGTCTCCAAGGTCTTTGTGCTGATGCTGGCGATGCGCCTGCGCGGCGCCTCGCTCTGGAACCGGGTCGGGCGCGAACCGTCCGGCAACCCGTTCAATTCGCTCGTTCAGTTGGAATACGAGAAAGGCATTCCACGCAATCCCCTGATCAACGCCGGCGCCCACATCGCGACCGATTGCGTGACCGCCGGCCATGCCGACCCGAAGCAGACGATCCTCGATGAAATGCGCCGCCTCGCCGGCAATGACGCCATCGACTTCGACCCGGAAGTCGCGGCCTCGGAACGGGCGACCGGCCACCGCAACGCCGCGATCGCGAATTTCCTGAAAGCCAATGGCAACCTCGAGAGCGCTGTCGACGACATGCTCGACGTCTACTTCCACCAGTGCTCCATCGCCATGACCTGCGAAGACCTGGCGCGCGCCGCGGGATTCCTGGCCAACCGCGGCGTCGACCCACGGACGGGCGTGCGGATCGCGACGGAACGCAAGGCCCGACGCATCAACGCGCTGATGGCGACCTGCGGCCTGTATGACGCTGTCGGCAGTTTCGCCTTCCATGTGGGCATACCGGCGAAAAGCGGCGTCGGCGGCGGGATGATGGCCGTGGTGCCGGGCGACATGGCGATCGCGGTCTGGTCGCCGGGCCTGGACCGCCAGGGGAATTCCTATGTCGGCGTCAGGGCGCTCGAGATTTTCGTCAACGCCATCGGCCGGTCGGTCTTTTGACCGGTTGGATCAGAGGCTGGCGATCATCTCGCCGATCCGCTCGATATTGCCAAGCGCTTCCTGCTGGTCGAGGCCGGGCCACTGCACGCGCAACAGGATCGTGTCGGTCCGGGCGATCTCGGCATAGCGCAGCAGGCCGTCCCTGACCTCGGCCTTGTCGCCGATCAGGAACCGGGTCCGGGCGAAATCGTCATAGCCGGCGTCGAAGTCGCCGGTCGTCGTCTCGCCCTGGCCCCAGGACGAATAGGCGCGATACTTGTATTGCAGCGGCCCGCGGCTGACGGCTTCCGCATGCGCCCGGTCGCGCCCGATGAAGCATTCCCGGATCAGGGGACAGGCGACATCGTCGGGCTGGTTCGTCCGCCGCCGTTCCTCCCGGAACAGGTCCAGATGTGAGAGCAGCGTCGCCGTCGAGAGCGTCGGCGCGACGCACCAGGCGTCGCTGATCCGCGCCGCCCGCTTGACCGCGCCCGGCACGTCGCCGCCAAGCCAGATCGGCGGGCGTGGGCGCTGCTTCGGCTGAACGCTGGCCTTCGCGTCATCCAGATGGAAATGCGCGCCATGATGGGTGACGCTTGGCTCCGTCCAGAGCCGCTTGATGATTTCGACGCCTTCGGTCAGCCGACCGACGCGCTCCGCCATCGGCACGCCCATCGCCTGGAACTCCTCCGGCCTGTAGCCAAGGCCGGCGCAGAGGAAATAGCGACCGTCGGACAGCCAATCCAGGGTGGCGGCTTCTTCCGCCGCGAGCACGGGGTTCATCATCGACAGCAGCAGGACGCCGGGGCCGATCTGCATGCCTTCCGCATCCGCCGCGAGCGCGCCCATCAGCGGCACGGTCTGGAACATGCCCATGGGGCCGGTCAGCAGATGCTGGCCGACCATCAGCATCGAGAAGCCGTTCGCCCTGGCCGCGCGCACCTGCTCGCGGAGCGACGCCAGCACCGTCCCCGGCGCTTCCGCTTCCGACCATTGCATCGCCGTGAATAGACCGATCCGCATGGTTCGCTTGCTCCCCCTGTCGCCGCCCCGCCCGTTTGATCTAGCGAGTCTATGCCGCGATCAGGGCGCGCGCAAAGCCGGCAGGCCGACGCCCGTCGCATCGAAGCCGCCGTCGGCGGCGAGCGTCTGCCCGGTGATGTAGCTGGCGGCGTCGGACGCCAGGAAGACGATCGCCTCCGCGATCTCGCGCTCCTGGCCGTAGCGGTTAAGCGGGATGGCGTCATGATATGCGGCGACGATGGCGGGGCTGTGCACCGCCTTCGCGAGCTTGGTCGCGACCGGCCCCGGCGCCACGCAGTTCACCCGCACGCCAGCTTCGCCCAGTTCCGCCGCCTGCTGCTTGGTCAGATGGATGACCGCCGCCTTCGATGTGCCATAGGCGACCCGCAAGGTCGACCCGCGCAAGCCCGAGATCGATGCGATATTGACGATCGCGCCGCACGTCGCCTTGAGCGCCGGGAGCGCCGCCTGGGAGCAGAGAAAGACGCCGTCGAGATTGACCGCCATGACCTGGCGCCAGCGGGCGAAATCGGTCTCGGCGAGCGGCCCGAAATCGGCGATGCCGGCATTGTTCACCAGAACGTCGATCCGGCCCTCCGCGGCCAGGACGGCGGCGATCATGCGCTCCACGTCCGCCGGAACCGAAATGTCGGCTGCGATGGCCACGAGGCCGGGCGTCGCCGACGCGGCGGCGGCCAGTTCGGCCGCGTCGCTATCCACGATCACCGCCGTCAGGCCGCGTTCCTGAAACAGCAACGCCGTCGCGAGGCCGATGCCCCGGGCGCCGCCGGTGACGATGGCGACTTTTCTGCTGGCGGTCATGCTGCTCGTTCCTTCCGCAATGCGCGTGTCGCGCGTTGTATCAGAAACGCCGGAGCAGACGCTCCAGATAATCCAGTTCGATCGCGGGCCTCGCCCGTTCGCCGGCCCGCCGGGTCACTTCATCGCGGATCGCGCGGGCGCGCTGCAGGTCGTCGGCGCCCGGCAGCGCCACATCGCCGGTCATCGAACCGCGCATCGCCCGGCCGAGCGGATCGCGTCCGCCGTCGGAGCCGTCACCCTCGCCATCGGCGAAGCCAGTATCGTCGCCGGTATCGCCCAACTGCCGGGCAAGCTCCTCGGCCAGGCCTTGCGCCGCCTGCCGCATCTGCTCCAGCGCCTGACCCTGCGCGTCGAGGGCGCCCGGCGTATCGCCGCCGCTCAAGCCCCTGACGGCGTCGCGCATGGCGCGCTCGGCCGCGCCGAGGCCGCCTGGAATGTCGCCGTTCTCGCCCAACTGCCGCATGACCTGCCCAAGCGCGCGCCGCAGCGCTTCCTGACGGCTCGCCAGCGCCTGACCGTCGGCGCCCTGCTGGCCCTGGCCGCCCCGGCCCTGCTGCTGCCCTTGCTGCCCTCGCTGCCCTTGCTGACCCTGTTGGCCTTGCTGACCCTGTTGGCCCTGCTGGCCCTGCTGGCCCTGTTGGCCTTGCTGGCCCTGTTGGCCTTGCTGACCCTGTTGGCCTTGCTGACCCTGTTGGCCTTGCTGAC
>CALAHN010000090.1 GCA_937891825.1 uncultured Alphaproteobacteria bacterium | reverse complement strand
CGCAACGCTCGGGAATCCCAAAGCGGACTCTTTCGTCTCGCTCAATCCACTAGGCATACTTTCTGGACCTGCAGGCTCATACATAGGGAATCCCGGTTTAACTGAATGGGGGCAGGCGCATTCAAATTGAGGCGCAAGAACGCTCCGTGGCCAGTAATTGGAATTGGCTGCGCAAGCTGAGAATAAACACGAATTTGGGAGGCCCAAAAATCATCCCACCAGCCCATCATCACCTCCCCAAGAAAAACTGCCAAGCAAAAGCGCAAAACCCATCAAAAACAATGCATAGAAATTTGCCCTTGAGATGTAAACAAAAAAGAAGTGCCGCCCCAAGGATTGTCTAATTTCCCGATCAGGAAACGGGAATATTTTGTCCATATATTCAAAATCTTCAATGTCTTCATTTGTCTTTCTTATAAATTTTTCATAGCCGTCTTTAATAAAAAACGAGGAGACAATCTGCAAAACAGCTACCACTAAGAAATATACTACAAAACAATCAACTAACATTGATCAAATCCAAGCATTCGCAAGAATAAACCGATATATTGATGACCGCTACTAGTTATATGCTGCGGCCTGAGAGTATTGCCTGGGTGCACGTGGCATGTATTTCTGAATCAGATGAAGATTCCAATGTTCCAGCTATATTCACTGACACGAAGGTTTTCACGAAATTATACCATGCTGTCGTACCCATTTTGGGCATCACCTTTCCCGCATGCTCTCCCCAATGTACCGCAAAAGAGGTGAAAGGAAATAGGTAATCGCGCGGCGGTCGCCAGTTTTTACCTCTGCCGCAACCGACATGCCGGGAGTCAAAGGGATTTTTCGTGTTAAATGGCCAGGACGAAGGTCGGGCAGACCGTTCTCGTGCAACTCATCCAACGGCGGCGTTGATCGCGCGCGCGACTGCTGCTGCGTCAGGGAGGTCGGCGATGCGCCGGCAGAGCGCGAGGATGGCCGCCGCGTCGGGCTGCGGCAGCGTCAGCGCCGCCTGGCCCAGGAATTTGGCGTCGATTTCGGCGTCGGTCATCGGTCGTTCGAGACTGCCGAGGGCGTGGTCGATCCGGCGGGCGAGGCGCGTTCCGTCCGCCAGGACGACGGCGACGTGGGCGCTGTCGGTTGCGATTGTGGGGTCGGGCCGCGGTTCGACCCTGGCGGCGAGCGCGCGGATATCCGGGTCGGCGACGGCGGCCTCCGAGCCTTCGGGAATGCCGGCGGCCCCGCAGATCAACGCCGCCGCCGACCAGTGCTGCAAGCTGATCTGGGCGCGCTGGCTGTCCGGCGGCGCGGGGCGGTCGGTCAGGGTCAGGCAGAGCGGGTTCACCTGAACTTCGACCGCCTGGACCGTCGCGGCGTCGAAACCGGGCGTGGCCGCGATCGCAAGGCAGGCGTCCAGGATCGGATGAACGACGATGCCGCAGGGATAGGGCTTCGCCATATTCTCCAACATGTCCCAGCGCGCGCCCAGCCCTTGCGACGCATGGGCTGGATGGGCCTTGGGCGCGAAGGCCTCGGCGAAGCCGCGCGGGCCTTCCAGGCTCGTTTCGGAGGCCGTGACGCCCTCCGCCGCCAGGAGCGCCGCCCAATATCCGGCGCGCGACGCATGGCCGGGCAGCAAGCTGGTGCACATGCTGCCCAGGACCTGCCGGAACCCGGCGCTCGCGGCCGACGCGATGCCGAGCGCATGGGCGGTCTGCTCCGCCGAAAGCCCTATCAGACGCGCGACCCCGGCGGCCGCGCCGATCGGGCTGGCGACGCTGGTCATGTACCAGCCGACATAATTTTCCGCCGGCGGTCGGGCGATCATCGACGCGGCCCGGCAGGACAGCTCCACCCCGATGGCGAAGGACGCGAGGAGATCGGCGCCCGACACTGGCCGCCGTTCCGCCTCGGCCAGAAGCGGCGCCAGGACCGGCCCCGCCGGATGCAGCACGGTCGCCAGATGGGTGTCGTCATAGGCATGGGCGGCCGACGCCTGACAGTTCACCAGGGCCGCATCGAGCGCGCCCAGGGTCTCCCGCCGGCCGAACACCGTCGCCTGCGCGCCGCCGGAGAACGGCAGCGCCGTCCGGAACGTACGCTCGACCGCATCGTGCCGGGCGCCGCCAAGCATGCCGCCGACCGCATTGACGAAAGCCCGCGTCGCCTCGGCCTGCACGGCGGGCGGGAGATCCCGCCCGTCGAATTCCGCAACGAATGTCGCGAGCGCGTGTGTCAGTCCAGGAACGGCGGCGGCGGGCATGGGCTAGGTCCTTCCGGTAGGCGGGTTCAGCGCTCTGTCAGTCGCAACACCGCATCGGCGAATACGGCCGGCGCTTCCTGCGGGGCGTTATGGCCGACCCGCTCGATCAGCAGGCGCTCATAGCCGCCGGTGAACAGGGCCGCCTGACGGTCCTTCGCCGGCGCCGGATGCACGCCGTCGGCAAGGCCGTGGATATTGATCGTCGGGACCGTGATTTCAGGCGTCGCGGCCAGCCGCGCTTCGATCGCGGCATAAGCCGGATCGGCTGCGACATAGCCATAGCGCACCCGGTAGGAATGGATCACGACATCGACGAAATCCGGATTGTCGAAGCTCGGCGCGCTTGCCTGAAAGGTCGCGTCGTCGAAGGCCCATTCCGGCGACCAGAGCCGCCAGAGCAGCTTCGCCAGCTCCGCCCGGTTGGCGGCGAGCCCGGCGCGGCCGCGCTCGGTATGGAAATAGTACTGATACCAGTAGCGATGCTCGGCTTCCGGCGGCGCCGGCTTCACGGATGTCGCGACGTTCTGGATATTGTAGCCGGCGCCGGTGACGAGGCCCTGGACGCGCTCCGGGAAGAGCGCGGCGACGACGCACGCCGCGCGCCCGCCCCAGTCATAACCCGCGACCACGGCGCGGGGGATCTTCAAGGCGTCCATGAAGCCCAGAAGGTCCGCGCCCAGCGCCGCCTGCTCGCCCGAGCGCGGCGTCTCCGCCCGAAGGAACCGCGTCGGCCCGTAGCCCCGGAGGTAGGGCGTCAGGCTGCGCACGCCCGCGTCGGCGAGACGGGGCGCGACGTCCCGGTAGCTCGCGACGTCATAGGGAAAGCCGTGCAGCAGGATGGCGACGGGGCCGTCGCCAGGCCCGACCTCCAGATAGGCGATCTCCAGGCGGTCGGTCTTTACGGTTTTCATCGGCGCAGCATCCCCAACAGGCCGCGCACCAGTTCGCGGCCAAGGCTGGTCGCGACCGAGCGGGCGGCGGACTTCGCGGCGGATTCGATCACGCTGTCGCTGCGCCGCGATCCGCCGCGATTGGCGGCGCTTGCGCCCCGATCGCGCTCCCTGGCTTCAAGCGCCGCGCGGCGTTCCTCGGCCGCGCGAATTTCCGCCGCTTCCGCATCGGCGGCCGCCTTGGCGGCGCGCGCCGCCAGCACCTCATAGGCGCTTTCCCGGTCGACCATGGTCTCATAGCGCCCGGCGACCGGGCTTCGGGCCTGGATCGCCGCCCGCTCCGCCCTGGTCGCCGGCCCAAGCCGCGACGTCGGCGGCCGGATCAGCGTCCGCTCCACGATGCCGGGGCGGCCCTTCTCATCCAGGAACGAGGTCAGCGCCTCGCCGACGCCCAGTTCGCCGATGATCTCGGCCGCATCGAATTCGGGGTTCTGGCGGAAGGTGTCCGCCGCCGCTCTGACCGCCCGGCGGTCGCGCGGCGTGAAGGCCCGAAGCGCATGCTGCACCCGGTTGCCCAGTTGGCCGAGCACATCGTCCGGCACATCGGACGGGCTTTGCGTCACGAAGAAGACGCCGACGCCCTTCGACCGGATCAGCCGCACGACTTGCTCGATCTTGTCGGTCAGGGCTTTCGGCGCGTCCTCGAACAGGAGATGCGCTTCGTCGAAGAAGAACACCAGCTCCGGCTGGTCCGGGTCGCCGACTTCCGGCAGACGCTCGAACAGTTCCGCCAGGAGCCAGAGGAGGAAGGTGGCGTAGAGCTTGGGCGCCATCATCAGTTCATCGGCGGCGAGCACGTTGACGATGCCGCGGCCGTTCCGGTCGGTCCGCATCAGATCCATGAGATCGAGGGCCGGCTCGCCGAAGAAGAGGTCGCCTTCCTGCCGCTCCAGTTCGAGGAGGCGGCGCTGGATGGCGCCGACCGACGCGGTCGAGACATTGCCGTAGGACCCGGCGATGGCCGCGCGCCGCTCCGACAGGTCGGCCAGGAGGGCGCGCAAGTCCTTCAGATCGAGCAGCAGCATGCCTTCGTCGTCGGCGATCTGAAAGGCGATGGTCAGAACGCCTTCCTGCGTATCGTTCAGCCCAAGTACGCGGGCGAGCAGCAAGGGCCCCATCTCGGAGATCGTCGTGCGGATCGGATGGCCCTGCCGGCCGAACAGGTCCCAGAACACGACCGGCGGCGCATCGTAGCCATAGGCCTCCAGCCCGATCGCCGCGGCGCGCTTTTCGAGAAAGCCCTTGGGCTCGCCCGGCTGCGACAAGCCTGAGAGATCGCCTTTGACATCGGCCAGGAAGACCGGCGTGCCGGCCCGGCTGAAGGCCTCCGCCAGGTTCTGCAGGGTGACGGTCTTGCCGGTGCCCGTCGCGCCCGCGATCAGGCCATGGCGGTTCGCCCGTTTCAGCGAGAGAAACTGCGGATTGCCGCCGCCGTCCTTCGCCCCGATGAAGATGGCGTCGTCCCGATCCGTAGCCATGGCCCGTCCTTTAGAGCATGGCGCGTCCAAGTGGACGCGCGGTCCATGCTCTACCTTATTGGTAGCGATCAAATTATCCATTCTTAGGCGTTTCCGCCTAAGAATGGATAATTTGATCTATTGCATCGACCATGGTGATAGCGAATATCACAGGTCGCGGGCAAGCATCGGCTTGCCGCTCGTCGGGTTCCGCCGTATTCCTAGAAATCGCCAAATCTGGGAGGCGCAACAGCCGCTGAAGCGGCCACGAAAGTGGGAAAGGAAGAAGCTGAATGGCATACCGTATTCAGGAAATCGAAGGTATTGGACCGAAGTTCGGCGCGAAGCTTGGCGAAGCCGGCATTACGACGACCGACCATTTGCTCAGCGCCTGCGGCACGAAGAAAGGCCGCAAGGAAACCGCCGAGAAAACCGGCTTCAGCGAAGCGCAATTGCTGAAATGGGCCAACATGGCCGACCTGATGCGGATCAAGGGCGTCGGCGAGGAATATTCCGAGCTGCTGGAAGCCGCTGGCGTCGATACGGTCAAGGAACTGAAGATGCGCCGGGCCGACAATCTGGCCGTCAAGATGAAGGAAGTGAACGCGGAGAAGAAGCTGGTGCGGCAGGCGCCGTCCGAAAGCCAGGTCGCGAAGTGGGTCGAGCAGGCGAAGACGCTCGATCCGATGATCAGCCACTAGATCAAACCAACCTTAGGCGGAATCGCCTAAGGTTGGATAATTTGATCGCTATCAATAAGGTAGAGCATGGACCGCGCGTCCGCCTGGACGCGCCATGGTCTAGACCCTCCCGCCTTGCGGCTGAACCGCAAATAGGCGGATCGTTGTTTCCCATCGATATGCTGGAGCATGGCAAGCTCGCCTGAGCGCGCCGTGCTCCAGCGCTCAGCCACCCAAACAGGATCCAAACCATGGCCAATGTCCGACTGATCCCGGCGGATTTGCTCCGGCGGCAGTTGATCGCTGTCTTCGAGACATGGGGCATGCTGCCGGAGCATATCGCCACGACGGTCGAGGTCATGGTGACGACGGACCTCTCCGGCGTCGACAGCCATGGTCTCGGCATGCTGCCCGCCTATCATCTCCGCCGCAGCCAGGGGATCGTCAAGGACAAGCCGGATATCCGGATCGTCCGCGAAAAGCCCGCCGTCGCCTTGATCGACGCGGACCGCAGCCTCGGCCATCCGCCCTCGGTGATGGCGATGCAACTGGCCGTCAAGAAGGCGAAAGCGGTCGGCGTCGCGGTCGTCGGCGTCCGCAATTCCAACCACTTCGGCGCGGCCGGGTATTACAGCCGCATGGCGACGGGCCTCGGCGCGATCGGCATGGCGATGACCAACGCGCCCGGCCCCGCCATGGTGCCGACTTTCGGGCGGGAAGCCGTGCTCGGCACCAATCCCATCGCCTTCGCGGCCCCGGCGACGACGAACCCGCCCTTCGCCCTCGACATGGCGACGACGACGGTCGCGGTCGGCAAGCTGAACATCGCCCGCCGCCTGGGCAAGGCCATTCCGGAAGGCTGGGCTTTCAACGATAGCGGCGCGCCTGAAACCGACGGCGCGGCGGCCTATGCCGCCCGGCGCCTGACGCCGCTCGGCGGCGACCGGGAACGCGGCAGCCACAAGGGCTATGGCCTGGCGACGATGGTGGAAATCCTGTGCGCCGTGCTGACCGGCTCCTGGTCGGACGGGCCGGAAACGGCCGGCCAGCGCACGAAGCACAATGTCGGGCACTTTTTCCTGGCGATCGACCCGGCGCTCGTCCGCCCCGACGGCGAATTCCAGGACGACATGGACCGGATGATCGACATGCTCCACGCGACTCCCGCCGCCGACCCGGCGAACCCGGTTCAGGTCGCGGGCGACGCGGAAGTCCGCATGACCGCCTACCGCACGGAGCACGGCATCCCTGTCGCCGAAACCCTGATCGAGGAAACGCGGCGGGTCGCGGAAGAATCGGGCGCGCCGTTCCTGTTCGGATAGTGTCTGACCCGCAGCCCCCATGAAAATGCCCGCCCCCAGGCTGTTCGCGCCGGGGGCGGGCTATTCAGAGCAGGCTTGAAGCCGCGATCAGTCGCCGAAATAGGCTTGGGCGGCGCTGCGGTCGATCGGCTTGCCGATCAGCGGCTCCGGCGCGCGCGGCGCGGATTGGGCGGCTTTCATCCAGAACCGCTCCAGTTCGGAGAGCGCGGCGGTCGCGGCTTCGATCTGTTCGACGGAAATGGCGCTGTCGTCCAGCATGACCTTGTGACGATGGAACATGTTATCCATGCGGTCCCAAAGCTTCCTGCCCTTGTCGGACAAGCTGACCCGGACCGACCGGCGATCGTGCTCGGAGCGTTCCTGCTTCAGATAGCCGTGCTCGACCATCTTCTTGACGTTGTAGGAAACGTTCGAACCCAGATAGTAACCGCGCTGGGTCAATTCGCCGACCGTCAGTTCATCCGTTCCGATATTGAACAGAATCAGCGCTTGGACGTTGTTGATGTCGCGGATGCGCTGGCCGTCCAGTTCGGACTTTACCACGTCAAGGAATTGACGGTGCATGCGCTCGATCAACGAGATGGCGTGGAGGTAGGCGTTCAACATGGCTGGCCCCAGACAAGTCGGAGTTATATTGCAGAGCGGAAGATAGGCGGCGCGCGCTTAACAAAGGCTGAATTGCGCAACGCCCGAAGCATCTACGCCAAAATCGCCGGCCACGATTAAAGCAGAGTATCAGCGCGGGGCTCGCGGAAAGGAGCGGACCGTGTGGCCGTGATTGAGCGGGCCGTGGCCGCGCCCAAGGCCAGGCGCCGTGCGGATGGCTTCCCGCACATATTCGATGGCGCGGGCGACCGCCGTGGCGAGCGGCATGCCGTCGGCGACGCCGGAGGCGATCGCGGATGCGAGAGTGCAGCCGGTGCCGTGGGTGTGCCGGCTGGCGATACGCGAATTCTGAAAAGCCGTCACCGTATCCGCCTCGATCAGCAGATCCCGAACTTCCGGCCCCTCCAGATGCCCGCCTTTCAACAGCACCGCCGCCGACCCAAGCGCGCGAACCGCGTCGACCGCCGCGTCCTGATCGGCGACGCTCGCCATCGGCCGGCCCAGCAGGACCGCGGCTTCCGGCAGGTTCGGCGTCATCAGGGTCGCGAGCCGGGGCATGCGCTCGCGGTAGACCGAGATCGCGTCCGGCTCCAGCAAGGGCGCGCCGCCCTTGGCGACCATGACCGGGTCGATCACCACCGGAACGCCCTTCGCATAAGCTTCGAGCGCGTCCGCGACAGCTTCGATCACGCCGACATTATGCAGCATCCCGATCTTGATACAGTCAGCGCCGATATCGTCGAGGACGAGGCGCATCTGTTCCGCCACGAAGGCGGGCGGCGGCGCATGCACGCCGAAGACGCCTTCGGTGTTCTGCGCCGTCAGCGCCGTGATCGCGGTCATGGCATAGCCGCGCAGCGCCGTCACCGTCTTGATGTCGGCCTGAATGCCCGCGCCGCCGCCCGAGTCCGAGCCGGCGACAATAAGGACGCGGCCGACCATCAGCCCTGGGTCGCGGAAATGGCGCCGACCAGATCGTCGATGACGGAGGAGATCAGCTTCGGATCGTCGCCTTCGGCCATGACGCGGATCAGCGGCTCGGTGCCGGACTTCCGGATGAGCAGGCGCCCGACATTCAGAAGCCGCGCTTCCGCATCCTTCATCGCCGACTGAACCTTGACCATCTCCAACGGCATTTCGCCCTTGTAGCGGACGTTCTTCAGAATTTGCGGCACGGGCTGGAACCGATGCAGCACCTCGCTCGCCGGCCTGTCGGCAAGCTTCAGGGCCGCCGCGGCCTGCAAGCCCGCGATCAGGCCGTCGCCCGTCGTCGAGAAGTCCGCAAGCACGATATGACCGGATTGCTCGCCGCCGACATTGAAGCCATGGGCGCGCATATGCTCGACGACATAGCGGTCGCCGACCTGCGTCCGCGCGAGGGTTAGATTGCGCTTCGCCAGATAGCGTTCCAGGCCGAGATTGGACATCTGGGTCGCGACCACGCCGCCGCCGCGGAGCGCGTCCCGCCGGACTGCTTCATCGGCGATCAGGGCCAGCAACTGGTCGCCATCGATCAGCGCGCCCTTGTCGTCGATCAACTGCACCCGGTCCGCATCGCCATCCAGAGCGACGCCAAGGTCGGCGCGGTGCCGCAGCACTTCTTCGCGCAGCCGCTCCGGATGGGTCGCGCCGCAGCCGTCGTTGATGTTCAGCCCGTTCGGCAGATTGCCGATGGTGATGACTTCCGCCCCCAGTTCCCAGAATGCCGCCGGCGCGGCCTTGTAGGCGGCGCCGTTCGCGCAATCGACGACGACGCGCATGCCGGTCAGGGACAGGCCGCGCGGGAACGCGCCCTTGGCATATTCCACATAGCGGCCGATCGCATCTTCCGGCCGGCGCGCCCGGCCCAGGCGGGCGGCGTCGGGCATGGGGAAATCGACCGCATCCATCCGAGCTTCGATTTCGGCTTCAATTTCGTCGGACAGCTTGTAGCCGTCGGGACCGAACAGCTTGACGCCATTGTCGGCGGCAGGATTGTGGGAGGCCGAGATGACGACGCCCAGATCGGCCCGGAGCGACCGGGTCATCATCGCGACGGCCGGGGTCGGGATCGGCCCGGTCGACACCACATCCATGCCCATCGCCGTGAAGCCGGAGACCATGGCGGACTCGATCATGTAGCCCGAAAGCCGGGTATCCTTGCCGATCACGACCGAATTGTGGCCGCCCGGCCGGGCGAAGACGCTCGCCGCCGCCATCGCCAGGCGGAGCGTCGTCTGCGCGGTCATGGGCTCGATGTTCGCACGGCCGCGAACGCCGTCGGTTCCGAAAAAGTTACGGCTCATGCTGTGAAATTCCATTGCTGGTGTCGCCAGTATCGTCCGTGGGATCATAGGTCGGCCCCGACCAATATATACTTAATATCGCTAGACGCCGCGCCCCAGACTCGCGAGCATCGAGGCGCGCAACAGAAAGGCCCGTCGCTTCGCCGGGTCCGCCGCCGTTTCAGCGAGCATCTGGCGAAAGGCGGCCTGCTCGGCCGGGTCTTTGGTCTCCAGATTGCGCTTGTTCCGGATGGTGATTTCGTTGACATATTGCAGGGCGACCGGCCGCCGCTCGGCCTCATAGGCGTCGAGGATCGCGGGATCGGCCTTGCCGGTCATCACCGCCGCCAGCTTGTCGCCCAGATTGAAGGCGTCATGAATGCCGCCGTTCATGCCCATGCCGCCCAGCGGATTGTTGATATGGGCCGCGTCGCCGGCGATGAAGGCGCGGCCCTCGCGGTAGCGCGTCGCCACCCGCTGATGCACCCGGTAGAGCGTCGTGTGGGCGACCGGATAGGGCTCGGTCCGCGGCAGCACCCGATTGAGCCGCGCCTGCACGCTCGCCGGGTCGAACAGATCGGCCTCGGCGGCGGCGCCGTCGGTCGGAAACATCACGCGCCAGAAGTCCGGCGCGCGCAGCAGGAAGAACCATTCCTCGGGATCGGCGAAATAGTTGACCCAGCAGAGGTCATCCATGTTCCGTTCGAACGGAAACGGCGTCGAGACGACCAGAAACGCTTCGGGCCAGGTGAAGCCGTCGAACGGGATGCCAAGCGACGAGCGGACGATGCTCTTGGCGCCGTCGCCGCCGACCAGCCAGCGGCCGCGCGCCGTCGCGCCATCGGCCATGGCCGCTTCGACCCAGTCGTCGCCCTGGGCGATGCCTGCGACCGGCGCGTTGAAGCGGATCGTCACGCCGGACCGGCCGTCGATATACTCTTTCAACGCAATGTTC
Source organism: uncultured Alphaproteobacteria bacterium (assembly GCA_937891825.1). Taxonomy (GTDB): domain Bacteria; phylum Pseudomonadota; class Alphaproteobacteria; order Bin95; family Bin95; genus VMCJ01. The sequence goes on along the minus strand of CALAHN010000090.1, from coordinate 6,386 downwards.
AGCTTGTACTGCTCGCATTGCAGGCGGAAGGGCCGGGAGGTGACGTCGCCAAGCTCGCCGAAGTCGAACTCGGCGAGCTTGCCGGTCCGGCGGTCGCGATATTGCATCGTCGGCGCGATCAAGCCCTGGGCGATCAGCTTGTCGGTCGCGCCGAAGCGGTCGAGCATGTCGAGGGTCGGCGGATGAAATGTGGAGGCGCGGAGATTGGTCGGAAGGTCCGCCTCCGCTTCCAGCACGAGGGCTTCGACGCCAGCTTCCGCCAGGATCGAGGCGACGGTCAGCCCGGCCGGGCCGGCGCCGACGATAAGCACGCGATCGGGCGTCGGACTATCGCTCATTGCGCCGCTTTAATTCGCGAAGCGTTCGTCGCGCATGGCATACCGACCGCCGTCCGGCTCCATGAACACTTCCTTGATGCGGGGGTGCCGGCAGGGCTTGCCGGATTCGTCGGGCAGCAGGTTCTGCTCCGATACATAGGCCACATAGGTCGTGTCCTCATTTTCCGCGAACAGGTGATAGAACGGCTGATCCTTCGACGGCCGGAGTTCCGGCGGAATCGACAGCCACCATTCCTCGGAATTCGCGAAGACCGGATCGACATCGAAGATCACGCCACGGAACGGGTGGCGGCGATGGCGGACAATGTCCCCGATGCTGAATTTCGCCAAACGAGCGGCCATAAGCGAAGGTCTTCCTAACCACGCTGGAATTAAGCCCCAATCGATAGCCGACAGGGCGCCTTCGACGCAAGCGCCGCCGGTCACACTGTCCTCAGTTTCGATCCAGGAACCCGGTCAACCGCTCCATCGCGATGCCCAACCGCTCCGGCGATGAAGCGAAGCAAAGGCGGATCCAGCCTTCGCCGACGGGACCGAAGGCGCGGCCCGGCGCGATGCCGACCTTGGTTTCCCGATAAAGCTGCGTCGCCCAGGCCAGACTGTCGGTCATGCCGTCAACCTTGAAGAACGCATAGAAGGCCGCGACCGGCGGCGCCATGATGACGCGCGGATGCGCGGTCAGCGCGGGCGTGACGATATCGCGGCCGGCGCGGCAGCGCTCCCGGATCTCCGCGACCAGCGGCTCGCCCTCGGTGACGGCGGCGAGGGCGCCCCGTTGCAGGAACGGCGGCACGGTGCTGCTGCTGTATTCCACCAGTTCGGAGAGGCCCGCGCCCAGCCAGGCCGGATGGGTCAGCCAGCCGATGCGCCAGCCCGTCATCGCCCAGCTTTTGGAGAAGCTGTTGATGACGACGACCGGGTCGTCCGGTTCGGCGATATCCAGGAAGGACGGCGCGACCGGGCGGTCATAAACCAGCCGGGCGTAGACTTCGTCCGCCAGGATCCAGATGCCGCGGTCCCGGGCGAAATCCAGGATCGCCTGCTGCTCCTCCCGCTCCATCATCCAGCCGGTGGGATTGCCGGGCGAATTGACGAAAATGATCCGGGTCGCGCTGTCGGTCGCGGCGAAGAGCTTTTCGAGATCGAGGCGCCAGACGCCGTTTTCATTGTCGAGGCCGACGACGCGCGCCGACGCGCCCGCGACCTTCGTCGCCGCCTCCGCGTTCGGCCAGAGCGGGCCGACCAGGACGGCATTGTCGCCTGCCTGCAGGATCGCCTGCATGGCGATCATGATGCCATGCATGCCGGAACTGCAGAGCGACACCCGGTCCATATCGACCGGGCGCTGGTAAAGGCCGGTCATGTAGTCGGCCATCGCCTGGCGCAGCTCCGGCAGGCCGCGCTTGTGGCTGTAGAAGGTTTCGCCGTTCAGCATGCCCTGATAGGCCGCGTCGCAGATGAAGCGCGGCGTCGGCATGTCGCCTTCGCCGTACCAGAGCGCGATCGCTTCCGGGTCGCCGATGCCGAGCCGCGCCACCTCGCCGATGAGCTGCGGCTCGGCTTCGGCGACGAGGCTGCGGATGCGGGCGCGACCGGGCGCGTTCGCCGGGCCGCGGGTCAGTAACGGCGACGATTCATACATGGCTTGGCCTGCGGTCTGGATCGGGCGGACGGGCGCCAGGGCGGCTGGCGGATCGGTCAGTCGCGGTAGCTCGGATCGGCCCGGTCGAGGCTCCGCAGGAGGCCCGGCCACGCGCGGCCGCCCTTCGGCTCATCCCCCGGCGCGCCGAACTTCGCGAGGCTCGCGAGCGCCGCCGCGTCCGGCACGATGTAATCCTTGCCGGAGGCCAGAACGTCGACCTGAATCTTGCAGCTCATTTCCATGTAATACATGAAGTGGAATGCTTCCGCCGCCGTCCGGCCGCAGGAAAGCAGGCCATGATTGCGCATCAGCATGATGAACTTCGAGCCGAGGTCGGCGCCCAGGCGCTCGCATTCGTCTTCGTCGTTGGTCACCTGCGCATAATCATGCATGGCGACCTGATCGATGATGATGTTGGAATGCTGGGAGAGCGGCAGCAACCCGCATTTCATGGCCGATACGGCGGCGCCGGCGCGAGAATGGGTGTGCAGGACGAAATTCACGTCCGGCCGCGCCTTGAGGACCGCGGTATGGATCAGGTGGCCAGCATGATTGTATTCGGCGCCGGCGGGCGAGATGACATTGCCGTCATAGTCCGCCTTGATCAGCGAAGAAGCCGTGATCTCCTCGAAATAGAGGCCGTAGGGGTTGATCAGGTAATTGCCTTCTTCGCCGGGCACGCGGGCGGAGATGTGGGTATAGATGAGGTCGGTCCAGCCGTATTTCACGAACAGCCGATAGAGCGCCGCAAGGTCGACGCGGGTCTGCCATTCGGCTTCGGAATAACGGGAATCGACGGCGCGGAGCGCGGGTTTTGCGGGCGGCGTCATGGCGGCGGTCCTCCTTAGAGCGTTTGAATGATCTCGATCACTTCACGGCTGCGTTGCACGCGATTTTGCCAGACCCGATCGAATTCCGCTATCAGGGCCTTGATGGCGTCGGACGACGCAATGGCGCGGGCGCGGGCGAGGTCCGGAAATTCATAAAGCGCGATATGCACGCCGGGCGTCACGTCGGACCAGCCGCGCCGCGCGCTCAATGCCTGAAACGCCGCCTTGGCGTCCGGCAGATGTTCGGTCGCGTACCAATGCTCGAACGCGGCGCGATCGGCTTCCTGGACTTCGGCGCGGACAATCAGGTAGGCGGTCATCGGCTCGGGCTCCCCAACGCTGCCGCCATTCAAGCAGGCTCCGAGCCGCCGCGCAAATGGCCTTGCGAAGCGCCGCCGGATACGCCATGCCTACTTCCATCGGTTGGGGCAGGAAGCGAACCAGGAGACATGAAAGCCATGCGCATGATGAAGTCCGCCGCAATCGGCCTCGCCGCCGCCTTTGGCCTCGCCCTTGCCATTGCAGCGCCGTCGCCGGCCAGCGCGCAGAGCATCTTCGACAAGGCAGGCTCCGTGATGAAAGGCCTCGGCGGCGGCGGTTCGGCCAGCGCCCTTTCGACGGCCGAGGTCGCGGGCGGCCTGAAGGACGCGCTCCGCGTCGGTTCGGAAACCGTCACCGGCAATCTGGGCGCCGCCGACGGCTTCCTGAAGGACCCGGTCGCCCACATCCCGCTGCCGGGCTGGATGAAATCCGCCCAGTCGATCCTGCGCTTCACCGGCCAGTCCGGCCTGCTCGATGAAATCGAAGTCCGGATGAACCGCGCCGCCGAAGGCTCGATGGACGAAGCCAAGGCGATGTTCGGCGACGCCATCCAGGCGATGACCTTCGAGGATGCTAAGGAAATACTGACAGGCCCCGACGATTCCGCGACCCGCTATTTCCAGGGCAAGATGACCGCGCCGCTTGGCGACAAGATGCGCCCGATCGTCGAAAGGGAACTCGCCGCGACCGACGCCTTCGCGCTCTATGACAGGGCCGCCGCCGCCAATGGCGCGGCTGGCCTCGCGCCCCAGGGCAAGACGCTGATGATCGACCATGCGGTCGACGGCGCGCTCAAGGGCTTGTTCCACTATATCGCCAAGGAAGAAGCCGCCATCCGCAACAACCCCGCCAAGCGCGTCACGCCCTTGCTCCAGAAAGTGTTCGGATAGGGCGACGCCCCCGGTACGAGCGGACCCGGGCCTACGAGAAGGAAGCATGCCATGAAGCTGTTGAAATGGGCCGCCATCGTTGTTGTGGCGCTTGTCGTCATCATCGCCGGCGCTGTCGTCGCCCTGCCCTATATCGTGCCGATGGAGCGGCTGGTCGCCGAAGGCACGGCCCAGGTCGAGGCCGCCACCGGCCGCAAGCTGACCGTCGGCGGCAAGCCGACGCTCTCGGTCTGGCCGGAAGTCGCGATCTCCCTGGAGAGCGTCACCTTCGCCAACGCCCCAGGCGCAGCCGACGCCAACATGCTGACGGTCGACGCCGTCCGCATCGCGGCCCCAGTGCTCCCGCTGCTCTCGGGCGAGATCGAGGTGAAGGAATTCGTGCTGGTAAAGCCGGATATCCGCCTCGCCGTCGACGCGTCGGGCAAGCCCAACTGGAGCTTCGGCGAGAAGGCCGGCGCCACGCCTGCCCCTGGCGCCGACAAACCGGCGGCGGGCAAGGCCGCCCTGCCGGAGGAACTCAAGGATCTGAAGCTTGGCGACGTTCGCATCGAGAACGGCCGCATCTCCTATGCCGACGCCAAGGCCGGGACCACGGAGGTCCTGGAAAACGTCAACCTGAAACTGACCCTGCCGAGCTTGCAGGGGCCGCTTGGGGCCGACGGCGACCTCGTCTGGAAGGGCGATCGCATCGTCCTGGCGCTCAACATGGCGAAGCCGCTTGCGGCGATCGAAGGCGGCGCCAGCGCGCTCAAGGCCGACCTCAAGGGCGCCCATATCGACGCTGGGTTCGACGGCACGGCCGACTTTTCCAAGGGCTTTGCGCTCGCCGGCGACGCGGGCGTCAAGACGCCGTCGATCAAGCAGCTCGCCGCCTGGGCGGCGGCGCCGCTGGCGATCGAGGGCGATGTCCTCGGTCCGTTCGAAGCCAAGGGCAAGCTGCGCTTCGCCGGGCCGAAGATCAGCTTCACCGACGCCGCGATCGCCATCGACGCGATCCGGGGCGACGGCGATTTCGCGGTCGACACGAGCGGCAAGGTTCCGGCGATTACCGCCCGGCTGGCGCTCGGCGAGCTTGACCTGAACCCTTACCTGCCTGTCCCGAAGGAAGGCCAGACGGGCGGTCCCGCGGCCAGCGGCCCTGGGACCTGGAGCGAGGAGCCGATCGATTTCTCCGGCTTGAAGCAGTTGAACGCCGACCTCGACCTCTCGCTGCAATCGCTGCTCGTGCAGAAGATCAGGATCGGCGAAAGCGCGCTCAAGGCGACGCTGCAAGGCGGCGTCCTGAACTTCAACCTGTCCCGCATGGCGCTTTATGGCGGGCAAGGCGTCGCGACCGTCAGGATCGACGCCGCCAAGGCGACGCCGGAAATCTCGAAGCAGGTGAAGCTCGCCGGCATCAATGCCCTGCCCCTGCTGACCGACGCCGCGGGCTTCGACCAGTTGGAGGGCAAGGGCGATCTTTCGATGACCGTGCGCGCCGTCGGCGCGTCCCAGGCGGCGATGGTCAAGACCGCCGCCGGCGACGGCGCGTTCTCCTTCCAGGACGGCGCCGTCAAGGGCTTCAATCTGGGCGCCATGATGCGCAAGGTCGAAAGCGCCTTCCTCGACGCTTCGGCGGGCGAAACCCAGAAAACCGACTTCTCGGAATTGAAGGGCACCTTCAAGATCGCGAAGGGCCTCGTCACGAATGACGATCTTTCCATGCTGTCGCCGCTGTTCCGGGTGACCGGCGGCGGCCAGTCGAGCTTGCCGGCGCGCACGGTGAATTACCGCGTCGTGCCGCGGGCTGTCGCGTCCACGACCGGCCAGGGCGGCGCCGCCGATCTCGTCGGCGTCTCCGTGCCGGTGCTGATTACCGGGCCCTGGCATGATCTCAGCTTCCAGCCGGACCTGACCGGCGCGATCGAGAACCTGGCGAAAGACCCAGGCAAGATCGTCGATTCCGCGAAGGACGTGCTGAAGAATCCCGGCAAGGCGGTCGAAGGCATCGGCAATACCCTGCCGGGCGGCAAGGATGTCGATAACGCCGTTCAGGGCATCAAGAACCTGTTCGGAAAATAGTCAGCCCCCGTCAGCCGCCGGATTTCTGGATCAGGAAAATCAGGCGGCCGGCGGGGTCTTCCTCCCGCTCGATCAGGGCGTGGCCGGCGGTCGCGCAGAACGCCGGCACGTCCTTTGCGGCCGCGGGATCGTCGGCGATCAGGCGCAGCACCGCGCCCGCCGCCAGCGGCTTCAAGGCGCGGCGGGCTTTCAGCACCGGCATCGGGCATTTCAGCCCGGTCGCATCGTATTCGGCGGCGATCTCAGTCATCCTTAGAGTCTGTCCGGGATCATAGCGCGGGATTAGAGAGCCTTCTGAGCATGA
>CALAHN010000089.1 GCA_937891825.1 uncultured Alphaproteobacteria bacterium | reverse complement strand
TCGCTGGCGCGCTCACTTGACTGCGCCATGCTCTTTGGCCCTGGGGCGAGTCTAACGGATTGGCGGCGCTCGTGTCAGGCTTTGTCCGGCCAGATCGGCGCGCCGCCGCCTGGAAGGCCAAGCGCGGGCCAAAGCTCCGTCACCCGCCGGACGACATCCGGATCCATAGCGAGTTCCCTGCCCCACTCGCGCTTGGTCTCGGGCGGCAGCTTGTTCGTCGCATCGAGACCGATCTTCGATCCAAGCCCCGATTCCGGGCTGGCGAAATCGAGATAGTCGATGGGCGTGTTCTCAATGACTGTAATGTCGCGCGCTGGATCCATGCGGGTCGATACAGCCCACATCACGTCCTTCCAGTCTCGCGCGTTGATATCCTCATCCACCACGATCACCCATTTCGTGTACATGAATTGGCGGAGATAGGACCAGACGCCCAGCATGACCCGCTTGGCATGGCCCGCATAGGCCTTGCGCATCGAAACGACGGCGATCCGGTAGGAACAGCCTTCCGGCGGCAGCCAGAAATCGACGATTTCGGGGAATTGCTGCTGAAGCAGCGGTATAAAGACCTCGTTCAGGGCCTCGCCAAGCACGCTTGGCTCATCGGGCGGACGGCCGGTGAATGTGGTCAGGTAAATCGGGTTCCGGCGCATGGTCATCGCCGTCACGGTGAAGGTTGGGAACGGCTCGACGGCATTGTAATAGCCAGTATGGTCGCCGTACGGTCCTTCTGGCGCTGTCTCGTCCAGGCTGACATAACCTTCAAGCACGATCTCGGCTTCGGCCGGCACCTTCAAGGGAACGGTCTTGCAGTCGACCAGATCGACCTTGGCGCCGCGCAGCAACCCGGCGAACTGATATTCCGACAACGTGTCGGGGACCGGGGTGACGGCCGCCAGGATGACGCCCGGGTCCGCGCCGATCACCGCCGCCACCGGCAAGGGATCGCGCTTTTCCCGCGCCCAGCGCGCATGATGCTGCGCGCCGCCGCGATGCTTCAGCCAGCGCATGATCGTCTTGTTCCTGCCCAGCACCTGCATTCGGTAAATGCCGAGATTGAAATCATCCTCTTTCCGTTTGCCCGGCCCCTTGGTGACGATCAGGGGCCAGGTGATCAAGGGCGCCGGTTCGCCGGGCCAGCACGTCTGAATTGGCAAAAGGGAGAGATCCACATCGTCGCCCGTCAGCACGATGTCTTGCACCGGCCCCTTGGCGACCGACCGCGGCTTCATCGCCAGCACCTGCCGGACGAGCGGCAGCATCGCCAGCGCATCGCGCCAGCCGCCAGGCGGCTCAGGTTGGCGGAGAAAGGCGAGCGTCTCGCCGACGGCGCGCAGTTCCTCTGGCTTCCGGCCCATGCCAAGCGCCACCCGCTCGACCGTGCCGAAGAGGTTGATCAGCGCCGGCATGCCCGCAGTTCCGCCATCGGGACCCTTCACATGCTCGAACAGGACGGCCGGGCCGCCAGTCGCAAGCAGCCGGGTCTGAATTTCCGTCATCTCCAGTACGGGATCGATGGGAACGGCGACACGCTGCAGCAGGCCCTTGACCTCGAGCAGATCCATGAATTCCCGCAGGGAACGGTAAGCGGTCGGCATAACAAAACCCCCGTGGCGCAGGCGGCACGCCACGGGGGGTCATAGCATCGGTCGGGATCAACCGCTATCGGCGCGGCTTCAACTGCGTCAGGAAGGCCGGCTGTTTCGGCGTTCGGCCATGAAGCGCTCGAACTCTTCCTGGTCGCGAGCCCGGCGCAGACGCTCCATGAAATCGCCGAAAGCGCGCTGTTCTTCCTTCAAGCGGTTCATGGTCTCTTCGCGGTAGGCGTCGAAGGCGGAATTGCCGGTTGTCTCGTTCGTAGCCGTCGCTCGGTTGAACATGTTTGAAACCCACTCCCTTGACCGGTTAAACGCTCTGGCCATATCGCCGCCAGAAAGGACATAGAACAGAATCAGGATGCCGGCTGGCCAGAACAGAATAAACCCTGCTACGACCGAGCCGATATTTGCCGGCGTCCAACGCGCCGTAGCGGCATAAGCCTCGGACAACTCCAATCCTCCTTGTTAATCGTTCGATACCGTTGATATAGTGAGGCATATTCCAAATTCAAGAATGTGCCGGCCGCCTTTGTTTGGCCGCAATTTCGGCCTTGCTCCGGGGCTTCGTCACTCCCTATTGTCGGAGAAACAAAGGAAATCTTGCGATGGATTGGCACGCACGCGCGCGCGCGCTCGGGTATCCCTACACGGCGCCGGATGCGGATTGCGTCTGGTCGCTCGACGGTCACGTCCCGCTTGAGGGGACGGACGTCAACGCCGTCGCGGCCGCCCTGCAGGCGGCAGGGGCCGATCCGCGCGCCAAGCGGACGCCGATCCTCGCCATAGGCTCGAACCGGGCGCCGGAGCAGCTCGCTCGGAAATTTTATGATTTCCCGAAGCCGGCTGCGGTCATTCTCGCACGTGCCTGGCTCAAGGATTTCGATGTCGTCTATGGCGCGAGCATCGCGGGATATGGCTCTATCGGCGGCGCGACCCTTACTGCCTCGCCCGGCACGGAAATCGAAGTCTGGGCGACGTGGCTCGATGACGCCCAACTGGCGCGCATGCATGAAACCGAAGGCCTGTCATCCGGGGCCTACGGATTGTTTGAGTTGCAGCAGATCAACCTCGCCTTCGTCGCCGGGCCGGAATGGACGTCCGCGCTCGCTTATGTGCAGCGATGCGGCGCGTTGAACATTGGCGGCGAACCGGCGGCGCTCAAGGAAGTTCCTGCCCGTGGGCGCCGCTTCCAGGCCTTGAACCAGCGCGATGTGCAGGCGCTGCTGAGGGACCGATTTGCGCCAGGCCTCTCCGTCGACGCCTTCCTTCAGGAGAATCTCACGTCGCCCGCAATGCGCGCAGCAAGGGTCGAGACCCTCGCCGCAAACGCGCTGCCCTTCGACTGGCCGCACCGCCAGGACCGAACGCCCGCCAGCATGTGGCCGCCGCGTCCAGGCCGATAGAAACGAACGCCGTTTTCGCCGAACCGTCCAAAAACGGCTTCGCTTCAAATAGATCAACCCGCCCTTCGGAAATTCCGAAGGGCGGGTTGATCCGACTATCGCATGCAGGCGGCGGTTAGGCCGCTTTCGTCTTTCCGTTGATCCTCATGAATCTGGAGGCGATATATACGAAGGCCAAGGCGCCCAGGCCGATGAAGTCGGTGACCGGGTCTGGGTGGAGCGCGCCCAAAGCCGCAATCGCCAGAATGGCCCGGAACACCATGTTGAGCCGGCCAGCCCCGTAGAGCCAACCTTCCAACGCCGAGGCCAGCATCCAGACCGCGACGACGGCGGTCGTCACGTCATGCAGAATGCTGAAGGTATCGCCGACCAGAATGAGCGTCGGGTTCAGGACGAAGAAGAACGGCAGCACGAACAGGATCGCGCCCAGCCGCATCGCCTTGAAGCCCGTCTCCATCGCGGGCGCGCCGGCGATCGTCGCCGCCGTAACGGCCGCCACGGCCACTGGCGGGGTGATGTAGCTCATCATGCCCCAGTAGAGGATGAACAAATGTCCCGCGACCGGGTTCAGTCCGCCATCGACCATCGCGCCGCCCATGACGACGGCCAGGAAGATGTAGCAAGCCGAAACCGTCATCCCCATGCCCAGAACGAAGCTGGTCACGGCGCCGAGAATGAGCAACAGGTAGACGTTGCCGTCGGCGAACCGCAGCAGTTCGCTGGAGAATGCCGGGCCGACGCCGGTCAACGAGAGCGCGCCGATGATCATGCCAATCCCGACAAGGATGCCGACGATGTTGACGATGGTTTTGCCTGCATCGACCAGAAGCTCAATCATGTCGCGCCAATTAAAGGTCTTTTCGCCGCGGATCTTGTTGGTGATGTAGCTGGCGCCGATCAGGATGAAAGTCGCGAAATACGGCGCGAACACCTCGATGCGCATGCCGATCAGCATGTAGATCAGGGCTGCAAGGCTGAAGAGATAGTGCCAGCCCGAAACAAAGGTCTTCCAAAGGTCGGGGATTTCTTCGGCCGGCTGGCCCTTCAAGCCGACCTTCGCAGCGTAATTATCGACCTGAAGCAAAAGCGTCAGGTAGAACAACAGCGCCGGAACCGCGGCCGCGATGATGATATCGGCGTAGGGCATATTGAGGTTTTCAGCCATCAGGAACGCCACCGCGCCCATGACCGGAGGCATCAGCGCGCCGCCCGTCGAGGCGCAAGCTTCGACCGCGCCCGCATAGGCTGGCGGATAGCCGACCCGCTTCATCGTGGGGATCGTGATCTTGCCCGTCGTTACGACATTTGAGATCACCGAGCCCGAGAGCGAGCCGAAGAACCCGGAGGAGATGATCGCAACCTTCGCCGGACCGCCGCGGGTCTTGCCGAGAAGCGCGGTCGCAAACGCCAGAAAGAACTCGCCGCCGCCGGTCACTACCAGGGCGGAGCCGAAGACCAGGAAGCCGATCAGGAGGTTCGTCACCGCACGCATCGGCACGCCGATGATGCTCTCCGTGCCCATGGCATGCTGGCGCACGAATTCGCTGACCTCCGATGGCGGCCCCCAAAGGAAGCCCGGCATATACTCAGCAAACATCGGATAGAAGAAGAAAAACAGGCAGACGCCGAACAGGATGCCGCCGCCAGCGCGCCGCACGCCCTCAAGGCCAATCGCGCAGATGATCGCCGCCATGATGGTCGCGCTGAGCGGAGCCCGCAGGTCCCAGCCCTCCTGGATGATCCGCTCGCCATTCCAGGCCAGATAGGCCGCGGCGACCATTGTCAGGAAGAACAGGCCCCAATCGTAAAAGGGAACGTGATCAGCGTCCTTCTTGCGGAGCGGGTAGATCAAAAATACGATCGACAGCAAAAGTCCGATAATTACATAATAATACGATGTATCAATGATCAATGTCGGCTCGTAAACATTTGTCGTCCACCAGAGAAACATTCCCTCGGTGCCGAAATTATCGATCATGAAATTGATCAAGCCGATCTTGTTCATATTCATGACCAACGCGATGGCCGTGAACACGATCAAGATCGTACGGACAGGACCGCGAATGCGGCCTGCCGGCGGGTCGTCAGACGCGACCGCGATCGGTTCGTACGGTTGGGCTTCGGCGGCTCTCGCCATTTGACGCTCCCTAGGTTCAAGCGTCCTGCCGTGTAGCGGACGCTTTTCATATTGCCCCCATTATGAAGGCGTCCGCGCCAGTTAGAAAGTCCTCCTGAAAGGGACTTTTAACCACGGCGCTGTAAAAACGGCTTCATGCAACACCATGACGCAAGGGCCATGCGCGTCCGGCCAATCATTCTATCGGGGACAGACGGCGGCGGCCTCTGGCCGCTGGCGCGCGGCCAGGCGCCGAGCCACTTGCAGCCGATATTCGGCGACCGCTCACCCTTGCAGGAAGCCGCGCGTTCTCTCGCTTCGGCCGATCTGTTTGGCCCGCCAATCGTCGTCGCACAGGCCCAGCACCGCTTCCTGGCGGCGCAACAGCTTGCGGACATCGGCGTCACGCCCGAAGCAATTATTCTGGAGCCCGCGAGCCGAGGCGCGCTCGCCGCAACGGCGTTCGCGCTCGCGTGGCAGGAAACCGTGGAACCGGAAGCCATCGTGCTAATTGCGCCGGGCGACCAGGCCGTCAGGAAAGCCGATGCCGGGGCATTCCGACGCGCCGTCTCGGCAGCGCTGCCGCTCGCGGCCGCCAGCGACATCGTCACCTTTGCGGCCCCTGCCCGGCCCTGGCTGAAGCACAGGCGGGCCTATGCCGATGGCCTGGTCGATGCTGGCTGGCTGCTGGCCAAGGCGAGCAAGCTTCAGGCTTTGATCGACGCCGTAAGCCCCGAGCTAGGGGCATGCGCCCGCCGCGCCGTCGCCCAAGCGCGGGCCGACCTGGATTTCCTGCGGCTCGACGCCGCCACGACCGCGTCGGCGCCTGAAATCGACTTTCAGCGACTGCTGGACGCCGCCCAGGACGGCCTCAACATCCAGGCGATTGACTTCACGCCGGTTCTGGCCCGCGACTGGCCGGAACTGCATGCCGCCCGCCGCGACGCCCAGGACGCCGACGGCAATATCGCGGAAGGCGATGCGATCCTTCTCGAATCGGCCAATTGCTATGTCCGGTCGCCCGACCGCCTGACGACCCTCTCCGGCGTTCAGGACCTGGCGGTCATCGTGACCGACGATGCGATCCTCGTGGCGAACATGAAAGCGCCGGGCGCGGCCCGTATGCTGAGTGCGCGCCTGGCGCAGACAAACCGCCCGGAAGCCAATGCCCATCCGATGGAGCATCGCCCGTGGGGGCAATTCAAACGCCTGGCCGCTGGAGATCGCTATCAGGTGAAGCGCATCACCGTGAAACCGGGCGGCGCGACCTCCTTGCAGAAGCATCATCATCGCGCGGAGCATTGGGTCGTGGTCGCGGGAACCGCCGAAGTTACGGTCGGCGCGGAAACGCGGCTTCTGATGGAGAACGAGGCGGCTTATCTGCCGCTCGGCGCCGCACACAGGCTCGCCAATCCCGGCAAGATCCCGGTTGAGTTGATCGAAGTGCAATCGGGCGCTTATCTCGGGGAAGACGATATCATGCGGCTGGACGATCCCTACCAGCGCGACGCTTGAAGCGCTGCGCTTCAGGCTTCTAGCGAGCCGACCGTCACGCGACGCAGGCAGCGTCCCACAGGTCGCTGCGCTGGCTTTGGAGCCAGAAATAGGCATCCCGGAGCCCAGCCTCGAGTTCATAGTTCGGACGCCAGCCGAGCGCATAGACCCTCGAGGAATCGAGCAGTTTCCGGGGCGTCCCGTCCGGCTTCGAAGCGTCGAACACGATCTCGCCCTGATAGCCCACGACCCGCGCAATCGTCCGCGCCAGTCCGCGAATCGAGACTTCGTCGCCGCCGCCGATGTTCAATGGCCCGCTCTCGTCATAGCGGCGCAGCATCAGGGCGCATGCCTCCGCCAGATCGTGGACATGCAGAAACTCCCGGCGCGGCTCGCCCGATCCCCAAACGACGACGGACGGCGCGCCCGCGAGCTTCGCCCGCACCATGCGCAGCATCAGCGACGGCGCGACATGGCCTGCCGCTTCGTCGAACTTGTCGCCAGGGCCATAGAGGTTCGTCGGCATGGCGCTGATATAGCGCGCGCCATATTGCGTCCGGTATGCCTCAACCATCTTCAGGCCGGCGATCTTCGCGATCGCATAGGCTTCGTTGGTCGGTTCAAGCGGTCCGGTGAGCAGGGCCGATTCCGGGATCGGCTGCGGAGCGAATTTCGGATAGATGCAACTGGAGCCGAGGAACAGCAGCCGTTCGACGCCAGCGCGCCACGACCCATCGATCACATTCTGGGCGATCGCCAGATTGTCGTAGAGAAATTCGGCCGGCCGCGCCGCATTGGCCCCGATGCCGCCGACCGTCGCCGCCGCAAGCACAACGACATCTGGCTTGTTGGCGGCAATCCAGCCCTCGACATCCTTCTGGCGACGAAGGTCGAGCCCGGTGCGGCTGATCGCCAGGATTTCCGCGCCCTCCATCGCAAGACGTCGAACCAGGGCAGCGCCGACCATGCCGCGATGCCCCGCGACCCAGATCCGCTGGCCCTCCAGCGTATAGATATCCTTGCTCATTCCGCTGCTCCCAGGGTCAGCCGCGCGCGCGGCGCGGCCTTCGGCGCATAGGCCGCCAGGTCCGTTTGAGTCATCTCGGCCGCCAGTTCCTCGACGCCCGTCGCCGGCCGCCATCCAAGGACGCGCATCGCCTTGCTTGGATCGCCGGTCAGGCGTTCGACCTCCGCCGGTCGGAAATAGGCTGGATTGACCTCGACCAGGATCGCGCCGGTCGCGATATCGCGCCCGATTTCGTCGACGCCGGCGTTTTCCCAGGCCAGGACAATGCCAGCCGCCCGAAACGCCGCATCGCAGAACGCCCTGACTGTCGTCGCAACGCCGGTCGCGAGGACGTAGTCGTCAGCCGCATCCTGCTGCAGCATGCGCCACATGCCCTCCACATAATCGCGGGCATGACCCCAATCCCGGACAGCGTCCAGATTGCCGAGCGCCAATGGCGTCCGGTCGCCATAGGCGATACGGGCTGCGGCCAGGGTGATCTTGCGGGTGACGAAGTCCTGGCCGCGAAGCGGGCTTTCATGATTGAAGAGAATGCCGTTGGACGCATGCATGCCGTAGCCCTCGCGGTACGTCCGAACCGTCCAATAGGCATAGAGCTTCGCCGCGGCATAGGGCGAGCGCGGCCGGAACGGCGTGGTCTCGGATTGCGGCGGCGGCGCGTCGCCATACAGTTCCGAGGTTGAGGCCTGATAGAAACGGGTCCGGTCGAGACCGAGCGTCCGCATCGCCTCAAGCAGCCTGAGGACGCCGAGCCCATCCACATTGGCGGTATACTCCGGCGCTTCGAAGCTCGCATGGACATGGGATTGCGCCGCGAGATTGTAGATCTCGTCGGGGCGTACATCCTGCAATACCCGGTAGAGCGACGGACTGTCCGTCAGATCGCCGTAGATGATCTTGCAGGCGGCATCCTCGTCGTGGCGCTCGCCGACCAGATCCTTGATCCGGACGAGGTTATCGACCGTCGAGCGGCGAGCGAACCCAACCACCCGGTAACCTTTGTCCAGCAGCAGGCGGGCGAGATAGGCCCCGTCCTGTCCGCCAATGCCCGTAATCAGCGCTGTCTTTGCCACCCTCGCCTCGCCGCCGCGTGTTCACTGCCGCTGAATAGCGCGATCATGGTTAAGGACGGTTGAAATCCCCGCTGGCGATTGGGCAAAAAAAAGCCGGGCTTAAAGCCCGGCGAAGCTGAACAGGGAGGCTAACGTCTGGGAGACGTCCAGGAAAGGCTGCTCACAAAAGCGGCAGCACGATCCCTAAATCGCCGAAGCAATCTGACCCTAAGATAGGGAGACAACCGGCCGTGCGCCAATTCATTAAAAGCTTGGGAGACCTGCAAAAACTGCATAACTGAACCAAACTTCCGTCACGATGCCGTCACATCGCCCACGGCGAACGCGGCCGCTGGCTCTCGCGCCGGCTTCTCGCGCGCTGGCGGCGATGCCCAAGCTTCGTTCAGACTGCGTATTAAAAACTCACGAAACACGATGATCCGCTTCGATTCCCGCAATTCTTCGGGATAAACGAAGTACATATCTGCTTCCGGTCCAACGACATCGGGCAAGACATGCACCAGGTCGGAGCTCAGGCGCGCCATATAGCTCGGCAGCGGCGCGACGCCGAGCCCGGAGGCAGCGGCGCGATACATCCCGTAGATATTGTTCACGCGCAGGACCGGACGCAGCGGCTGATCCGCAACCCGAAGCTTCATCACCCAGTTGATCGTCGGCGACGGCGCCGGACTATCCTCGCCAAAGACGATGACGTGGCCATCGATATCCTCGATGGACTGCGGCATGCCGTGCGTCCGCAGATATTCGGGCGATGCATAGAGGCGGGATCGGATTTGGCGGAGATGGCGCTGGATCAGGTCCGGACGGGTCGGCATTGCAAAACGAATGGCGCAATCCGCCTCGCGCATGGTGATGTCGAGATCGGAATCGGCCAGCGCCAAGCTGACGTCGATACCAGGATAGTCGTCAATGAACCGCCGGATGACCCGGGTCAGCCAAGTCGACCCAAAGGCGACAGTCGTGGTGATTTTCAAGGGGCCTTCCGGCCGGTCCTTCGAATCGGTCAGCATCGCTTCGGTCATCGACAGGCGATGAAACACGTCGTGGACGCTGCGATAAAGCAGGTCGCCCTGCTCCGTCAGGATCAGGCCGCGGGCATGGCGGTGGAACAGCATCACCGCAAGGCTTTCCTCAAGCGCATGCACCTGGCGCGAGACGGCCGACTGCGAAAGCCCGAGCGATTCGCCCGCGTGGGTGAAGCTGCCGGCATCCGCGACCGCGTGAAACACCCGGAGCTTGTCCCAATCCATGCGGGACTTCATTCAGCCGCGACGCTGGCGACGTCCTCCATCTCGGCGAGCCACTGATTGGCGTCGAGCGCCGCCATGCAGCCCATGCCGGCCGCCGTGACTGCCTGGCGGTAAATCTTGTCCCGGACATCGCCGGCGGCGAAGACGCCCGGCACGTTTGTCCGGGTCGATGCGTCCAGGGGCGCGATGTAGCCCTCGTCATCAAGGTCGATATGACCCTTGAAGACATCTGTGTTGGGGCGATGCCCGATGGCGATAAACACGCCGTGGACGTCGAGATCGGTCAATGCTTCCGTCCGGACGTCGCGTAGCCTGACGCCGGTGACGCCCAGGGGGTCCGAATCGCCTTTGACCTCATGCAGCACGCTGTTCCAGATCACCTTGATCTTGGGATGCCGGAACAGACGGTCTTGAAGAATCTTTTCGGCCCGAAATTCATCCCGGCGATGCACGACCGTCACCTTGGCCGCGTGATTAGTCAGGTAGAGCGCTTCCTCGACGGCGGTATTGCCGCCGCCGATGACCACGACGTCCTTGCCGCGGAAGAAAAACCCGTCGCAGGTGGCGCAGGCTGAAACGCCGAAGCCCTGGAATTTCTGCTCGCTCTCCAGACCGAGCCAGCGCGCTTCCGCGCCCGTCGCGATGATGACGCTGTCGGCGACGAACCGGTCGCCGCTGTCGCCCAGGCAGACAAACGGCCGCCTCGTGAAATCGACCGAGGCGATCGTATCGAAGACCATCCGCGCGCCGACCTTTTCAGCCTGCTCGCGCATCTGGTCCATCAGCCACGGGCCTTGAATAACGTCTGCAAATCCGGGGTAGTTTTCAACGTCCGTCGTGATCGTCAACTGCCCGCCCGGGGCGAGGCCCTGCGCCATCAGCGGCTCCAGACCGGCGCGCGCCGCATAGATGGCGGCCGTGTACCCTGCCGGCCCCGACCCGATGATCAGAACGCGGGTCGTGTGCTCCATGGTCATATCGGAGGTCCTCTCGAATCGGCATGCACGAAAAAATATCTTAGCCGGAAATAGGCCGCTTCGCCCACTACGCCAACCGACTGTGCATGCACTATCAATTTCATGTAACATTGTTGCACAAGACCGCGCGGAATCAGCGCGGCGTTGCGTGGGAGGGCTTGAAATGACGAAACTCGACCGAATCAATCGACAGCTCCTGTCGGACCTGCAGGCCAATGGACGCATGACGAATGTCGAATTGGCCGCCAATGCGGGAATCTCGCCCCCGCCCTGCCTGCGCCGGCTTCGCAGCCTTGAGGACGAGGGCTACATCCGCGGCTACCACGCCGACATCGATCCGACGATGCTCGGCTACGAAGCCGAGCTTTACGCGCTGGTCGGGTTGGAAAGCCAGGCGCTCGACCGGCTTCAGGCATTTGAAGCGACAGCGTCGAGTTGGGAAGAAGTCCGGGAATGCCACATGGTCAGAGGCGGCGGCGACTTCCTGCTCCGCATCGTCGCCCACGATACCGCCCACGAGAACGCCATCACCCAGCGCCTGACGGGCGCCAAGGACGTGGTGCGCGTCACGACGTTCCCCGTTATCCGGACAGCCAAGCGCGAGCCCGGAATCCCGATCGACCTGTCCCCAACTCGGCGTTAGATCGAGCTGCCTAATGGCCAATCAGGCGACCTGCCCTGTCACGCAGGACGCAGCAGCACATGGCGCTTCTTGCCGGCCGATAGCTTGACGCCTCCGCTCTCCCCGAGATCGGCAAGGCCGATGATCTGGTCGTCGGTCCTGATGACCTGATCGTTCAGCCGCGCGCCGCCGCCCTTGATCAGGCGTCGGCCCTCGCCGTTTGACGCAACCAGCCCGGCGAGGCGGAGCGCCTCATAAGCCGGCAGGCCCGCCGCCATGTCGGCTTTCGGCAGCGCGACCGACGGGAGGTCGGCGTCGCTTGCGTTCAACTCAAACGCCCGGCGCGCGGTTTCAGCCGCCTGGTCGGCCACCGCCTGGCCGTGCGCCATGGCGGTCGCCTCGGTCGCGAGCACTTTCTTCGCTTCGTTGATTTCGGCATCCGGCAGGGCTTCGAGCCGGGCGATTTCCGCAAGCGGCAGATCTGTGAAGAGACGCAGAAAGCGGCCGACATCGCCGTCGGCGACATTGCGCCAGAACTGCCAGTAGTCGTAGGCGCTCAGCCGGTCCTCGTTCAGCCAGATCGCGCCGGCTGCGGTCTTGCCCATTTTGGCGCCGCTCGCGAGCGTGATCAGCGGCGTCGTCAGGCCGAAGACTTCCGCCCCGTCCATGCGCCGGGCCAGGTCCGCCCCCATGACAATATTGCCCCATTGATCGGAGCCGCCCATTTGCAGCGCGCAGCCATAGCGCCGGGCCAATTCCGCGAAATCATAGGCTTGGAGCACCATGTAATTGAATTCCAGGAACGACAGCGGCTGATCGCGCTCCAGCCTGAGTTTGACGCTCTCCATCGTCAGCATCCGGTTGACCGAGAAATGCCGCCCGACATCCCGCAACAGCGGAATATAAGCGAGGGAGTCGAGCCAATCGGCATTATCGACCATGATCGCATCGGTCGGCCCGTCGCCGAACGTCAGAAACTTCTCGAAGACCACGCGAATGCCGGCCATGTTCTTCTGAATCGTCTCCGGCGTAATCAACTGCCGGGCTTCGTCCTTGCCGGATGGGTCGCCGATCTTTGTCGTGCCGCCGCCCATCAACACGATGGGCTTGTGCCCGGTCCGTTGCAGCCACCGCAGCATCATGATCTGCACGAGACTGCCGACATGCAAGCTGTCGGCGGTGCAGTCGAAACCGATATAGCCGGCCATGGGCTTAGGCCCGGCGGCCATTTCATCGAGCGCGTCGAACGCGGTACACTGGTGCATGAAACCGCGCGCCGTCATTGCGCGGAGAAACTCGGATTTAGGTTCGCTCATGGTTCGCCAGACATTCAACGAGGCTGCGGGGGGCCAAGCGCTTACCATGCCCCCAGGCCTCGCGGCAAATCCAGGCGCGCCCCGATGATCCCCTGCCTTGCGATCGGGCTGATGAGCGGGACATCGCTGGACGGCGTTGACGCCGCATTGCTGGAAACGGACGGCGCCGGATGGGTCCGGCCGATGGGCGCGCTGACGCTCTGTTATCCATCCGCATTCCGCAAGGATCTGAGACGCGCGCTTGACGGCGACATCGATCCAGCCAGCCTTGAGGCCACCCTCACCGACTTTCATGCCAAGGCCGTCGAAACCCTGTTGGAGCGCCTGGCGCAATCCCGGAAATCCATCCGGATCGTCGGATTTCACGGCCAGACCGTCCTGCACCGTCCCCAGGAGGGCCGCACATGGCAGATCGGCGACGGCCAACGGCTCGCCAACAGCATCGGCATCGATGTGGCTTTCGATTTTCGCTCCGACGATGTGGCCGCTGGCGGGCAAGGCGCGCCGCTGGCGCCGATCTACCACGCAGCGCTGGCAGAAGCCGCGCCCCAGAGGCCGCTGGCGTTCGTCAATATCGGCGGCGTCGCCAATGTAACTTGGATCGATCGAAGCGCCCGGCTGATCGCCTGCGATGTCGGGCCGGGCAATGGCTCGATCGACGACTGGATAGCGCGCCATACGGACCAGCCGTTCGACGCCAATGGCAGGATCGCGCGGACCGGCGTCGTGGACCAAAGCCGAATTGACCGGATGCTGTCAGCGGCGTTCTTCCAAAGGCCGCCGCCGAAGTCCCTGGATCGCCTGGATTTTTCCGACGCGCTGGCGACAGGGCTATCGCTCGCAGACGGCGCGGCGACGCTGACCGAACTGACGGCGGCTGCGATCGCCGCAAGCGGCGCGCTCTTTCCGGCGCCGCCAGCGCGCTGGTTGATTTCGGGCGGCGGCCGCTCGAACGCCTGGCTGATGGAGCGATTGGCCGCGCTGATCCCGGCGCCGGTCGGGCCGATTGAAACGCTAGGCTTCAAAGGCGACGACATCGAGGCCGAGGCCTTTGCCTATCTCGGTGTCCGCAAACTCCTGAACCTGCCGATCAGCTTCCCCGAGACCACCGGCGCGCCGCGGCCAATGCCCGGCGGCCGGTTGGCCCGCGCCCGGCGCTGATTATTCGGCCGCATCGATCTCTTCGTCGAGTTCGGGGTCCGGAGGCGGGGGCAGCGCGAAGACTGCATCTTCCGACATCCGTCGATCCAGATAGACCTCGCAGCGCGACAGCATCAATTCAAGCTGCGGTCCGAAGACATGTCCCGCGCCTTCGATATTCTCGTAGTCAACCGTGATGCCTTTTTGCATGGCCAGCTTGTCGATCAATCGCAGCACTGCTTCCTGGGGCACGATCTCATCGGCGTCGCCGTGAATGATCAGGCCGGAGGACGGGCACGGCGCCAGGAAGGAGAAGTCGTACATGTTCGCCGGCGGCGATACCGAAATGAACCCGCCGATCTCCGGCCGGCGCATCAGCAATTGCATGCCGATCCAGGCCCCGAACGAAAACCCGGCGACCCAGACGGTCTTAGCGTCCGGCTTGATCGACTGCAGCCAATCGAGCGCGGCGGCGGCATCCATCAATTCTCCCTCCCCACGGCCATACTGACCCTGGGAGCGGCCGACGCCGCGGAAATTGAAGCGCAATGTCGAAAAGCCGCGCCTGGCGTATAAATGCGCCAGGCCCTGCACGACCCGATTGTTCATATTCCCGCCATACTGCGGGTGCGGGTGCAGGATAATCGCCAGTGGCGCATCCGCTTCGGCGACGTGATGATATCGACCTTCAATCCGTCCTTCAGGACCCGCGATAATGACTTCGGCCATGCATAACTCTCTTCAGCAAATCTGAAAGGCGTCGAACGACGCTATCGGGATGGGGGTCGGGAGCGTAGAAATGCGCTTCTCTGGCGCTATTTTCAAGAACTTCCGCATGCAGGGCGCATTTTAAGCCATGACTGTTTACCTGGATCATAATGCCGCCGCCCCGCTCAGGCCTGCGGCGGCGGCGGCGGTGGCGGCGGCGATGGGCTTGATCGGCAACCCATCATCCGTCCATGACCACGGCCGCCGCGCCCGGCGCCTGATCGAAGACGCCCGGACGGCAGTGGCCCTGAGCGCCGGCGCCCGGCCGGCGGATGTTGTGTTCACAGGATCGGGAACCGAAGCTTGCCAACTGGCGCTCAGGATCGGCGGCCGGACGCGGTTGCTCGCGAGCGCCAGCGAACATGCCGCCGTCCTTCAGGCGCCGGCGGGCGCGCGGCTGCTGCCGCTGAACGGCGACGGCATTCTCGATCTGGCCGCGCTGGAAGCGGCGCTCGGCGCGGACGCCCGCGATGCGATTGTCGCTGTCATGCTGGCGAACAATGAAACTGGGACTGTGCAGCCCGTTCGGAAAATTGCGGAGATTGTCCATCGCGCCGGCGGGGCGCTTGTCGTCGATGCGGCCCAAGCCTATGGCAAGCTGGCGCTCGACCTGAATGAACTCGGCGCGGACGCCGTCGCTGTTTCGGCCGCCAAGATCGGCGGCCCCCTGGGCGTCGGCGCTGCGATCTTCCGGCTCGGAGTCGCCCCGCAAGGCCTGATCGTCGGCGGCGGCCAGGAGCGCGGGCTTCGGGGCGGGTCCGAGAACCTGATCGGGATCGCCGGGTTTGGCGCTGCGGCTTCGGAGATCGACGCAAGCATCGCCGATCAGCCGCGCCTCAAGCAGCTCAGAGACCGGATGGAGCGGGCGATCCTGATGATCGACGCCGAGGCCGTCGCCATCGGCGGCGCTGGGCCGCGCCTCGCCAACACCGCTGCCATTCCCATGCATGGCGTTGAGGCGGCGACCCAGGTGATGGCGTTCGACCTTGCAGGCTATGCGGTTTCCGCTGGCGCTGCCTGCTCCTCGGGCAAGGTTGCGGCAAGCCATGTTCTTCAGGCGATGGGGCTGCCCAGCCCGACCGTCGCGGCGACAATCCGCATCAGCCTCGGGCTGACGACGACGGCGGCTGACACAGCCGGGTTCGTCGAAGCCTGGCGGACGCTCTATAATCGCAAACGTCAATGACGCTGGCCCATCCAAGGAAAGCTGCCCCCGTGACGGACGCCCCCATCTACCTCGACTATCAGGCGACGACCCCGCTCGACCGCCGCGCGCTCGACGCCATGCTGCCCTTCCTCCAGGAGGAATTCGGCAATCCCCATTCGATCCAGCATGGTTTCGGCCGGAAGGCGGAGGCCGCCGTCGAGCAGGCGCGGGCCAATATCGCTGACCTGATCGGCGCGGACCCGCGGGAGATCGTGTTTACATCAGGCGCGACCGAGGCCAACAATCTGGCGATCATCGGGGCGGCCCGGTTCCGCGCCCGCATGGGCGACGGCGTGAAGCGGGTCCTGGTTTTCGCCTTCGAGCACAAGTGCGTGCTGGAGGCCGCACGCTCACTCTCCGACGAAGGCTTCACGGTCGAAACCCTGCCCGTGACGGCGGACGGCTTCGCCGACCTGACTGCTTTGGAAGCCGCGCTCAAGACGCCTACGAGCCTGGTCTGCCTCATGGCGGCGAACAACGAGATCGGCGTCATTCAGCCGGTCGCGGAAGCTGCCCAATTGACCCGCGCAGCCGGCGCGCTGCTCCATGTCGACGCCGCGCAGGCAGTCGGCAAGTTTCCGCTCGACGCGACCGCATTGGGCATCGACTTAATGAGCATCTCCGGCCACAAGATGTACGGTCCGAAGGGGATGGGGGCGCTCTTTGTCCGGCGTCGGCCGCGCGCACGCTTGCTGCCGCTATTCCATGGCGGCGGTCAGGAACGAGGTCTGCGCTCCGGCACGCTGCCGCCGCCGCTGATCGTCGGCTTCGGCGCCGCCGCCCGGATCGCCGCGGCTGAACTGGATGCGGAGAGCAAGCGCCTCGAGCGCTTGAGCTTGCTGTTCCGCGAGACCTTGAAGACCAGCGGCGCCATTTTCACGGTCAACGGCGCGTTGACGCCGCGCCTCGCCGGCAATCTCAATATCGCCTTCAAAGACGCGCCGGCGCTGGATGTCATGGCCGCCGCGCCGCATATCGCCGTCGCGACCGGCTCCGCCTGTTCCTCGGCCTCGGTCGAGCCGAGCTATGTGTTGAGCGCGCTTGGTTTGTCGCCAGAGGTCGCCGCGACATCGCTTCGGATCGGGTTCGGGCGGCAAACGACGGAAGCGGAAGTCGTTGCCGCCGCCAAGGCGCTTGCCGCCGCGGCGGGCCAGGCGGCCCGCCCCGATGCGGCAGCCTGACCCCGTGCCCAAGGTCACGTTCATCCAGGCGGACGGCCGTGAAATGCCGGTGGAGGCACGTGTCGGCGAATCCGTGCTCGCTCTGGCATGGCGAGTCGGCGCTGCGATCGAGGGCGACTGCGAAGGCTCGATGGCTTGCTCCACCTGCCATGTCATTCTGGAGCCAGCAGCTTTCGACGTCCTGCCCCCGCCGAGCGAGGAGGAGGATTCCATCCTCGATCTGGCGCCGGGCGCCGCCGAGACCTCCAGGCTCGGCTGCCAGATCGTCCTGACCGAGGCCCAGGACGGTTTGCGTATCCAATTGCCTAAACTGGCGCCGAGTTTACTATAAGCCCCATAGCGACTGTTCCCGCTGTCGCCGCCGGAGCCAGCATCGATGTCCACCGCCGCCATCGCCAATCTCGGCATGATCTTCGCGCGTCATCTCAGCCAGAATCGGACTGCCGTCGTCGATCTTTCAAAATCGGGCGACGCCGCCTTCACCTATGACGATCTCGACCGCATGGCGAACGGCGTGGCCCGCGGTCTCCGCCGCCGCGGGCTTGTGCCGGGCGACCGGGTCGGCGTGCTCGCCCTTAACCGGATCGAGTATCTTGCGATCTTTTTCGGCGCGATGCGGGCCGGCATGGCGCCCGCCCCGATCAACATCAAGCTCTCGGGCGAAATCTACGACTACGTCATTCGGGATTCGGGCGCCAAGATCGCCTTCATGGAGCCGGACTTCGCCCACCTGACGCCATCCGGCCTGCCCACGGTCGCATTCGGCCCGGAATTTGAGGCCTTCCTCGACCCCGGCCCCTTCGATCCGGTCGTCCCAGCGCCCGGCGACGTCGCGCTGCATCCCTATACGTCCGGCTCGACCGGCCGGCCGAAAGGCGTCCTCCTGGATCACGCCGGCCAGCTCTGGGGACCTTCGACGGCCGCCTGGATGCGGCCGGACGGGGTCTATCTCGTCGCGGCGCCGCTCTATCACAAGAACGCGCTGATGGTGACCAAGAGCGCCTTCTTCACCGGCGCCCGCATCGTCCTGATGCCGCGCTTCGACGCCAGAACCTATCTTGCCGCGATCGAGCGGTTCCGGCCCGATACGATCTCCGGCGTCCCGGCGATGATCGCCATGCTCTTGCTGGAGCGCGAGACGATCGCCCGAACCGACCTGACATCGGTCAAGGAAGTGTCGATGGGCTCCGCGCCCGCATCGCCGTCGCTGCTGAAACAGGTGCGGGAGACCTTCAACGGTCCGACGATCACGATCCAGTATGGCGTCACCGAAGCTGGCCCCGCATGTTCGGCGCGCATCCCGACGGCTTGCCGCGGCCGCTTGGCTCCTGCGGCGCGCCTTTGGCAGGGGGCGAGGTCATGCTGGTCGCGGACCCGGATTATCCCGCCGATCCGGGCGGCGCGCATTCAGGCGAGCTTTGGGTCAGGAACCCCGGCGTGATGCTGGGTTACCACAATCTGCCGGAAGCGACTGCCGCCAAGCTGCCAGGCAGCGGCTGGTTCAGGACCGGCGACATGCTGCGGCGGGACGCCGAGGGTTTCTACTGGTTCATCAGCCGTGCGGACGACATGTTCAATTGCGGCGGCGAAAACATCTATCCGGCCGAGGTTGAAGCCGTGCTGGAAAAGCACCCTGCCGTCCGCCAGTCGGCGGTGACGCCTGTCCCCCATGGGGTCAAGGGCGAGGCCCCGGTCGCCTTCGTGGCGCCGACCCGCCCGGACGCCGTGACGGAGGCGGAGTTGAAGCAATTCGCCCTGGCGAACGGCCCGGCATACGCACACCCCCGGCGCATCTTTTTCCTGGATGCGCTGCCGCTCGCCAGCACCAATAAAATCGACCGGGCGGCGCTGCAGGCGGTCGCGCGGGAACGAGCGGCGGCTTTGGCGAAACTCGGAAAATCTGGCCAATAAGGGGCATCTGCCCTTTCTTGTGCGCCGGAGCCGCCATATTCTTGTCCCATTGCCCTATACTCTAGGGCGAAGCCAACGGAAGAGCGCACGAGCACAATGAGCGAAGATGGCGATAAACCAGGCGATGGCCGCGAAACCGGCGTCGTCGTCCGGACAAAGCCGGGGACCAAGAAACCGGCGATGTACAAGGTTTTAATGCTGAACGACGACTACACGCCGATGGAGTTCGTCGTCCATGTCCTGGAAAGTTTCTTCCGCAAGAGCCGTGAGGAAGCGACCCAGGTCATGCTGAACGTCCATCGACGCGGCATCGGCGTTTGCGGCGTCTACACATATGAAGTCGCCGAAACGAAAGTGACCGAAGTCGTGGAGTTTGCCCGTCGACACGAGCATCCGCTCCAGCTTACGCTTGAGAAGGACTGATCTGCCCGTCGAGACGACCCATCTGGCGCAGCCGCGCCGCCCCGAAGCTGGAGGGACCAAGTCCCATGTTGTCCCGCAATCTTGAAGAGACGCTGCACAAGGCGCTTGGCGTCGCCCGCGACCGCACGCACGAATATGCGACGCTTGAGCATCTCCTGATCGCCTTGACCGACGATCGGGACGCCATTGCGGTGCTCCGGGCCTGTTCGGTCGATATCGACAAGCTCAAGGCGGACCTGACCGGCTATATCGACGAAGAATTCAACGGCATGCGCCGCCCGCTTGGGATCGAAGCCGCCGACCCGAAACCGACGGCCGGCTTCCAGCGGGTGCTCCAGCGCGCCGCGATCCACGTCCAGTCCTCCGGTCGCGAGGAAGTCACCGGCGCGAATGTTCTGGTCGCGATCTTCTCCGAACGCGAAAGCCATGCGGTCTATTTTCTGCACCAGCAGAACATGACGCGGCTCGATGCGGTGCAATACATCTCCCACGGCGTCGCAAAGGGCGGCCAGCCCTCCGAACGCCGGCGCCCGCGCGGGCAATCGGAACGGCGCGGCGGCGACAACCCGCCAAACGAAGAGGCCGAAGAGGACAAATCCGGCGCCGAAGCCCTGGAGGCCTATTGCGTCGACCTGAATGAGAAAGCTCTGGCCGGCAAGATCGATCCGCTCATCGGCCGCAGCCACGAGCTTGAGCGCGTCATTCAAATCCTCTGTCGCCGCACCAAGAACAATCCCCTGCTGGTCGGCGATCCCGGCGTCGGCAAGACCGCGATCGCCGAGGGCCTCGCCCGGCGCATTGTCGAGGGCGAAACGCCCGAGGTCCTGAGCGACGCGGTGATCTATTCCCTCGACATGGGTTCGCTCCTCGCCGGCACCCGGTATCGCGGCGACTTCGAGGAACGCATCAAGGCCGTGCTGAAGGAACTCGAGGACCGGCCCGGATCGATCCTCTTCATCGACGAAATTCATACCGTGATCGGCGCCGGCGCCACGTCCGGCGGGTCGATGGATGCCTCGAACCTCTTGAAGCCGGCGCTCGCATCCGGGACGCTTCGGTGCATTGGATCAACGACATACAAGGAATATCGGTCCTATTTCGAGAAGGACCGCGCCCTCGTCCGGCGGTTCCAGAAGATCGACGTCAACGAGCCTTCCGTCGATGACGCCATCAAGATCATGATGGGCCTGAAGCCGGTCTACGAAGAGCATCACAAGGTGCGCTACACCAAGGACGCGATCCGCACCGCGGTCGAGCTTTCGGCGCGCTATATCAACGACCGGAAGCTTCCGGACAAGGCGATCGACGTGATCGACGAAGTCGGCGCGGCGCAGATGCTGTTGCCGGAATCGCGTCGGCGCAAAACTATCGGCGTCAAGGAAATCGAGGAAATCGTCTCCAAGATCGCCCGCATCCCGGCCAAATCCGTCAGCCGGGACGACAAGGTCTCGCTCGGCACGCTGCTGACCGACCTCAAGGCGGCGGTGTTCGGCCAGGATCTGGCGATGGAAGCGCTGGCGAGCGCGGTCAAGCTGGCTCGCGCTGGCCTCCGCCAGCCGGAAAAGCCCATCGGCAGCTATCTGTTCGCCGGGCCGACAGGCGTCGGCAAGACCGAAGCCGCCAAGCAGCTTGCGAAGATCCTGGGCGTCGAGCTGGTGCGCTTCGATATGTCGGAATACATGGAGCGCCATTCGGTCTCCCGCTTGATCGGTGCGC
Source organism: uncultured Alphaproteobacteria bacterium (assembly GCA_937891825.1). Lineage (GTDB taxonomy): Bacteria > Pseudomonadota > Alphaproteobacteria > Bin95 > Bin95 > VMCJ01. The sequence goes on along the minus strand of CALAHN010000089.1, from coordinate 161,265 downwards.
CGCCGGGCTATGTCGGCTTCGACCAGGGCGGGCTTCTGACCGACGCGGTCGACCAGAACCCCCATGTCGTGCTGCTGCTCGATGAAATCGAGAAAGCCCATCCGGATGTCTACAACGTGCTGCTGCAGATCATGGATCACGGCAAGCTGACCGACCATAGCGGCAAGAAGGTGGATTTCCGGAACGTCATCCTGATCATGACGACGAATGCGGGCGCTGCTGACCTGGCGAAGCCCGCCATCGGGTTCGGACGCAGCATCCGCGAAGGCGACGACCAGGACGCCATCAACAAGCTGTTCACGCCGGAATTCCGCAATCGCCTGGACGCGACAATTTCATTCAAGACGCTGCCGCCGGAAGTGATCGACCGCGTCGTAGACAAGTTCATCGCCGAGTTGGAGGGCCAACTGGCCGAACGCGGCGTTTCGATCGAGCTGACGGCCGGCGCCCGGAAGTGGCTTGGCGAGAAAGGCTACAGCCCCGAATACGGCGCGCGTCCGCTCGCCCGCATCATCCAGGAGCATATCAAGAAGCCCTTGGCGGAAGAGTTGCTGTTCGGCAAACTGGCCGATGGCGGCGCGGTCGAAGTTGTCAAGGCGAAGTCCGGCGCCGGCATCGAGTTCCGCTTCCCCGGCAAGGATACGCCGGTCCGCAAACCCAAGAAGCCAAAGGCTGTAGCAAAGGTTCCCTGATATGGCGTCGCATTCTCCCGACCGTCTCCGCGCGATCGCCGCGGACCTCCTGGAAGCTGCGGGAGCGCCACGCGACGAAGCGGAGACGGTGGCGCGCCATTGCATCGAGGCCAATCTGGCGGGCCACGACAGCCACGGCATCATCCAGATCCCTTCCTATGTCGACCGGATCGGCAAAGGCCATATCGTTCCTGGCGCCAAGTTCGAAGTCATCCAGGAAAGCCCGACGACGACCGTCGTCGATGCGCACTGGGGCTTCGGCTATGTCCAGACCGAACGCGCCATGCAAATGACCATCGAGAAGGCGAAGACGCAAAATGTCGCCGCTTGCACGATATTCCGCCAGGGCCATGTCGGGCGGGTCGCAGCTTATCCCCTGATGGCGGCCGAGGCAGGCATGATCGGCCTGATGACCGCCGATTCAGGCCGCGCGCCGAAACAGGTCGCGCCCTTCGGCGGCCGTGAGGCGCGGCTTGGCACCAATCCGATTTCGATCGCCGTGCCATCTGACCTCGAAGGCCCATTGTTCTTCGATCTCTCGACCGCCGCTGCGGCGGCCGGCAAGATCAAACTGGCGCAAGCCCGGGGCGAACATGTGCCGCAAGGATGGCTGATCGACGAGAACGGCGCGCCGACGACCGACCCGGCGGTTCTGGGCAATGGCGGCGCGCTGCTGCCGCTCGGCGGCGATGTCGGCTTCAAGGGCTACGCCCTTTCCGCCATGGTGGAAATCCTGTCCGCCCTGCTGACGGGCCTCGGGTTCGGCGTTGAGCCGACAGGCCGACACAATGACGGCTGCTTCATCGCCTGCTTCAAGGTCGATGCGTTCCGCCCGCTTGCAACCTTCCGCAAGGATGTCGCCGATTTCGCAGCCTACCTGAAATCGACCCCGACCGCCGACGGCTTCAACGAGGTCTTCTACCCCGGCGAGGTCGAACATCGCCGCAAGCAGGAGCGCATCGGCGGCATCGAGATCGAGGACAAGACATGGGAAGGACTAGCGGCGCTGGCCGAAAAGCTGGGACTGCCGCCCATCCAGGCCTGACGCCCCGCCTCTACGTAGAGCATGGCGCGTCCAAGTGGACGCGCGGTCCGTGCTCTACCTTATTGAGATCGATCAAATTATCCAATCTTAGGCGATTCCGCCTAAGATTGGTTTGATCTAGAACAGCCCAACCGTGTCGCCACCGCTATCCAGGCCGATGCTCTCTGCCGCCGGCGTGCGGGGCAAGCCTGGCATGGTCATCACATCTCCGCAGATCGCCACGATGAAGCCTGCGCCTGCTGAAAGCCGGATCTCCCGAATGGGAATGTCATAGCCTTCCGGCGCGCCGCGCAAAGCGGGATCGGCCGAGAAGCTGTATTGGGTTTTCGCCATGCAGACGGGCAGATGTCCGTAGCCCTTCGCTTCAAGCGCCTCGAGGCGGGCCGCCGCCGCGGGCGTCAGGTTGACGCCATCGGCGCGGTAGATTTCCCGCGCGACCGTTTCAAGCTTCGCCCGGAGCGGCAGGTCATCCGGATAGAGCAGCTTGAAGTCCGCAGCGCCGCTATCGGCCGCCTCGGCCGCGAGCCGGGCGAGCGCTTCGCCCCCCTGCCCGCCGTCGCTCCAGTGGGTGCAGACCGCGACCGGCTGTCGGCGGTTCAGGCAGAAACGTTGGATCGCACTCAGTTCCGCTTCCGTATCGGAGACAAAGCGGTTGATGGCGACCACTGCCGGGACGCCATATTTCGCGAGATTATCCAGATGCCGCGCCAGGTTGGCGAGGCCAACATCGATTGCGGCAAGGTTCTCGACATTGAGGTCGGCGCGCGCGACGCCGCCATGAAATTTGAGGGCGCGCGCCGTCGCCACGACGACGATCGCGTCAGGCTTCAACCCGGCGGAGCGGCATTTGATGTCCAGAAACTTCTCCGCGCCCAGGTCGGCCCCGAACCCGGCCTCGGTCACAACATAGTCGCCAAGGCCAAGCGCGGTCCGCGTCGCGATGGCGCTGTTGCAGCCATGGGCGATATTGGCGAAGGGGCCGCCATGGACGAAGGCGGGCGTGCCTTCCAGGGTCTGCGCCAGATTGGGCTGCAGCGCTTCCTTCATCAGCACCGTCATGGCGCCGTCGGCCTTGAGGTCGGCGGCCGTGATCGGGTCGCCGCGCCGGGTCTCGCCGATGACGATGCGCGCGAAACGGGCCTGCAGGTCCTTCAGATCCGTCGCGAGACACAGGATCGCCATGACCTCGGACGCGACCGTGATGTCATAGCCGCCTTCGCGCGGGAAACCATTCGCTGCGCCGCCCAGGCTGACGACAATCTCACGGAGCGCCCGGTCATTCATATCGACCGCCCGCCGCCATGCGACCTTACGAGCGTCAATCCCAAGCGCATTGCCCCAATAGATATGGTTGTCGATCATCGCCGCCAGAAGATTGTGGGCGGCGGAAATCGCGTGCATGTCGCCGGTGAAATGCAGGTTAATCGCTTCCATCGGAATGACCTGTGCGTAGCCGCCGCCGGCCGCGCCGCCCTTCATGCCGAAACACGGCCCAAGGCTTGGTTCGCGCAAGCAGATGAGGGCGCGCTTGCCGATCCTTCGCAAGCCGTCCCCAAGCCCGATCGATGTCGTGGTCTTGCCCTCGCCCGCCGGTGTCGGCGTCATGGCGGTCACGAGAATGAGCTTGCCCTTGGGCTTTGCCGCCGTTTCAGCCGCCCAGGCCAGGTCGATCTTCGCCTTGTCCCGGCCATAGGGCAGCAATGCGGCCTCTGGAATCCCCAGGGTCGCGGCAATCTCCTGAATGGCCGCGCCTTTGACTGCCCTGGCGATTTCGATATCTGACGGCTGGCTCATCTGGCGCGACTCCGGTATGGGTTCGTCGACCCATGTTTCGATGGCGGCGATGACGGCGCAAGCGCCAAACGCCGGAATTACGGAGATTGCCCCATGTCCGATCCACGCGCCCGCCTTTGCGCGGCCCTCGACCTGCCCGACGCAGACGCTGCGCGCCGCATGGCGGAGCAACTTGGGGATGCGGTCCTTTGGCACAAGATCGGGCTGGCGCTCGCGGTCCAGGGCGGCGAAGCCCTGGTGCGCGACCTGAAGGACGCAGGAAAGCGCGTGTTCCTTGACTACAAGTTTCACGATATCGACCAGACCGTCGCGAATGCCGTCGCGGGCGCAGTTCGGGCTGGCGCCGATCTGGTGACTGTGCATGCGGTCGCGCCTGTGGTCCGGGCTGCCGCTGCAGCGAAAGCTGGCAGCGCCACGAAGATCGTCGGCGTGACGGTGCTGACCTCGCTCGACGCCAGCGACCTTGAGGCGGAAGGCTGGCGCGACGGCGTTTCGGCGCTGGTTCGCGCTCGCGCGCAAACCGCGATCGCCGCCGGCGCGGACGGCGTCGTCGCATCCGCCCAAGAAGCGCGCATGCTGCGCGAGCTGCTGGCCCCCGGCGCGTTCCTGGTGACGCCTGGCATTCGTCCGGCCGGAAGCGACGCGCAAGATCAGAAGCGCGTCGCCACACCTGCTTCCGCGATCAGGGACGGCGCGGACTTGCTCGTAGTCGGCCGCCCGATCGTCCATGCCACGGACCCACGGGCGGCCGCATGCGCAATTCTGGATGAAATCGACGCTGCGCTAGCGCATCCCGCGCCGAGATGAGCGCGCGGCCCCCGCCATCCCTATATTGGGAATGACGCGAAGTCAGGAAAACTCTTGAGGAGGCGATAATGGCAAATCCGCCGGTCCGACCGGAAAGCGATGCGACCTGGGATCCTGCGGGAGGCGCGAACGCCAGTCCCGCCCACGGCCGCCAGGACGGCCCGCCGCAGGGCGGAGCGCCGACCGAGCCCGGGGAAGACTACCGGACCCTCGCGCTCCTCGCCTGGGTCTTGCTGCTGGCCGGGCTGTTCACCTTCATCGGCGGCGTCGCCGCCGTCGTGGTGGCTTATGTCAAGCGAAGCGACGCCCCGCCGCTCTGGCAAAGCCATTTCTCGGCCATCATTCGCATGTTCTGGATCTGGCTGGCCCTGACGATCATCGGCGCGCCCCTGATCCTGCTGTTCGGCCTGGGATATCTGGTAATGGGCGCCGCGACGATCTGGACAGCGGCTGTCGGCGTCCTCGGATTGCTCCGGGCATCGGAAAACCGCGCGCCCTGAACCGGGCTGCCCTCGCGCTAAAGCTTGTCCGAGGCCTTGTCGGCGACGGAATTGCCTTGCACGTCGGCGGAGACCGCCGGCGGCTCAGCTTCCGTGCGGCGAATGACGCCAGCTTCTGCCAGGCGCCGCGCCAGATCCTGCATCAGCGCCAGACCCTGAAGGAAGCCTTGAGGCGTCAGCACAAGGCGATGATGGGCATCCATGTCATTCGACTGGGATTCGCCCTGGTTGCCGATCGGCAAACTGCCCAGATCCATGCGGATCATCCCATTGCGGAACGTCACGGCGCTGAAGCCATCGGCAAAAATTTCTGGTTTCATTCTGCAATCTTCCATTGTTGCGGGACGCGTCGGGCGCGCCCATCGGTCGGTCACTCAATCCTTCCAATAAAAAGATCGTGCGAAAGCAACGCAATACTCGATTTGCGCCAGGCCGCATAGGGCGTGGCGCGCTCAGGCGATCCCGCGATCCAAACTCCATCCCTATGATCTCAATCAGGAATCGAGCGTATAGCCGCGCAATTTCTCCGCGAGCGCCTGCCCCGCCGCGCCGCCATCGCCATCAATGCCAGCCGCCAGAACGCCCTGGGCGGTAACGATATGCGCTTTCACGACCTTGGCGGCCTTCCGGCTTGGGGCGTCGAGCTCGCGCAAAAAATCGCAGCCCGAGGCGCCAATGTCGGACATCAGGTCCAGGCCGACGCCGCCGCCGGCGCCTTTCACATCATGGAACACGCCGAAGATCGCATCGCGGGCGGCCGCAAATTCAGGACCGGCAAGGCCGTCGACCTGGCCGGACGCCTCCTTCAGCGCGTTATCAGCCCACTCGATGAACACAGCCCTGGCGTCCGCCAGAAGCCGTTGGACGTCGCCACGATAGGACTCTTCGCCGTCGTTGATTTTTCTGACCTTGCTGCGATCCAGGCCCATTTCATCTCCCCGAGGCATTCTTCCAGACGGACAGGAAAAAAAGGCTAGGCCTGAACAGTCTAAATTTTGTTAATGCGGGCAGTTCCGCTCAGCTTTCCCGGGCAAAGGCGGCGAAATTCTCCCGAACATCCGCGACCGCCGCTTCAAGAATACGGCCGCCGTCAGCGATGGTCGCAAGGCTGGGATCGGAGCCGATGCGCCCATCCGGGAACTGGCGGCGGTAATCCGCGGCGCCGCGAATGACGCCGCGCGGCGCGATCCTGGGCTCGATCGGCATGTGCTTCTCGGTTTCCGGCCAGGCATGCCACGCCAACGCGACTTCGGAAGGCGTCGCATGGCTTCCTTCGGCGTCGCCGTAAAGCTCCTTGCATAGCTTGCGCGTTCTCGGCCCCATGAACCAGTTGTGCAGCTTCAGCTTCGGCGCAGATTCCCCCATGTCCGCGTAGATCTCGGAAAATGCCGCGGTGACGGTCGCAATATTCCCGCCGTGACCGTTCAGGAAGTAAATCCGGTCGAACCCATGTCCCGCGAGCGACTGGATCAGGTCCTTGAGGACCAGCAGCAGCGTCGCCGGTTTCAAGCTCATGGTGCCGGGAAACGCCAGATGGTGCTGGGCCATACCGAACGCGATGGTCGGCGCGACGATCACCTGGTCGGCTGCGCCGACCTTGATCGCGACATGCTCCGGGCAGATGACATCGGTGCCGATCGGGCCATTCGGACCATGCTGCTCGGTCGAGCCGATCGGGACGATCAGTCCCGTCTTGGTCTTCAGGTAGACTTCGACCTCGGGCCAGGTCATCCGGTGCAATTGCATGAAACATCCTTCTCAAGGCAATGAAAGCAAACCGATCCGCCGACGCAAGCTGCCAGATGCAGCGCGGGTTGCGGCGCTGTCTGCCAGAACGCAGGCTGAACTAGATCGCGAGCGACAGCGGTTCCGCGCGATGCAGGAATACGCCGAGATCGGCGGCGTCGCGATAGGCAGCGTCTGCCGCCATGCTTTCAAGCCGCTCGTTCCGTGCTTCCGGATGCTGGCCGATATGTTGGGCGAAGAACGCGCTGGAGGGAACCGAGACGACCGGCCGGCCCCGACCGCCGCCGCGTCCAAGCAGTTCGATATCATCGGAAAAATCGATCGCGGCGCGATCCGGACTGACCGCATTGTCCAATCGGCGTGCGTCGGTCTTGGCCGATGAAAAACGCTCCGCGCCTTGCCCAACGGCCCTGATGGGCGCGAGGCTACGGCCGACGTCTTCAAAAATGCGGCTCAGGCCGTTCACGGTCCTACCCTATGCTCCTGCTTGATCGAACAAATATATACGGCATTTTCGACATATTACAAGCAACACGATGGATTAAACTGAATTATGGAACAACACGTTAATTGAGTTAGTTAACAAAAGTCAAAAACATTTGCGCTGTACATCAGCTTGCAACGATCGCGTCGGCAGTTCGGATCCATGTAGACGATCCGGTTAAGCCCCCATCGACCAGGAGAGCGCGGCTGCACGGTCGAGCCTTGCGCTCTCGGCCGTCCGGATCGGCAGCGCCCGCCTGGAATTACTGATTGGGCGAAACGATCCGGCCGTGATACCTTTCCGGCGCAATAATCCCGCACCGACACTGACGGAAAGGCGCTCGACATGACGACCGCAGCTTCTCTCGCCCACGCCGATATCAATAATCTCGAGAGTTTGTTCATGCCGTTTACGGCGCAGCGCCAATTCAAGAAGGAGCCGCGTCTGCTGGTCGGCGCCGAGGGCGTGCATTACATCGCCCGCGACGGCCGCCGCATCCTGGACGGATCGGCTGGGCTGTGGTGCGTCAATGCCGGCCATGGCCGGAAGGAAATCTCGGAAGCCATCAAGGCCCAGGCCGATCAGATGGACTACGCTCCGAGCTTCCAGATGGGCCATCCAGCCGCCTTTGAACTGGCCTCCCGCGTCGCCGGCATCGCGCCGAAGGGTCTGGATACGGTGTTCTTCGCGAATTCCGGCTCCGAAGCTGTCGATACGGCGCTGAAGATCGCCCTCGCCTATCACCGCGCCCGCGGCCAGGCCGAGCGTGTTCGTTTCATCGGCCGCGAGCGCGGCTACCACGGCATCGGCTTCGGCGGCATGTCGGTCGGCGGCATCAAGGCCAACCGGAAGATGTTCGGGACCATGCTGCCGGGCGTCGACCATTTGCCGCACACCCATGACCTGGCCCGCAACGCCTTCGCCCGCGGCCTGCCGGATCATGGCGTAGAATTCGCCGACCGGTTGGAGGCGATTTGCGAACTGCACGATCCCTCGACGATCGCCGCCGTCATCGTGGAGCCGGTGCCCGGCTCAACCGGCGTGCTGCCGCCGCCCAAGGGCTACCTGCAACGCCTGCGCGACATCTGCACCAAGCATGGCATCCTGTTGATTTTCGATGAGGTTATTACCGGGTTTGGCCGTGTCGGCGCCGCATTTGCGTCCGAGGCGTTCGGCGTAACGCCGGACATGATGACGATTGCGAAGGGCCTGACCAACGGCGCCGTGCCCGCATCGGGCATCGTCATGGGCAGAGGCATCTATGACGCCTTCATGACCGGGCCGGAATGGGCCATCGAACTGGCCCACGGCTATACCTATTCAGCCCATCCGCTCGCCGTCGCGGCCGGACTGGCGACGCTCGACATCTACCGCGACGAAAACCTGTTCGAGCGCTCGGCCAGCCTGACGCCGAAGTTCGAAGCCCTGATGCATGACATGGCGGACGCGCCGAATGTCATTGACGTCCGGAATGTCGGCCTGATGGGCGCCGTTGAATTGTCGGCAAGGCCTGGCGAGCCTGGCAAGCGGGGCTTCGATGTTTTCCTGGAGTGCTTCGCGCAGGGACTGTACCTCCGCTCGGCCGGCGATTCCCTTGCGATGTCGCCGCCGCTGATCGTTACTGAAAGCGAAATGGAGCAGATGGCGGCCATCCTCAAGAAGGCCATCGCAACGGTTTCTTAAAGCCGGGGTTCACCCTGCCCTAACCTCTCCTTAAGCGGTCCGCCCGTAGAGTTTGCGCTCAAGTTTAGCGCCGGTTCGCCAACCGATCAGGAAGATCGCGCGGCGGCCGGCACGTGAGTCAGGGTGCGACTTCATGGCGGGCCAAGCAACGACCGTACAGACCGACCTCATGGCTGCGTTGTCGGCTTCCGGCGACGTTGTCTATGAGTGGGATGTCGCGCGCGATACCTTGAAGTGGACTGGCCCGGCCGGAGAATTTTTCGGTCTGGAGAGCCTGGCGCCGGTCGATACCGGCGATCTGTTTCATGGACGGATCAATTCCGAAGATCTGAAAGAGCGGTTGAAACGCCTGTCCCGGCATTTCGCGACCGGCGCGCGCTTCGATTGCGAGTATCGCCTTCGCGGCGGCGACAGCGAGTTCATCTGGGTGCATGAGCGCGGTCAGGCCGACTTCCTGCCAGACGGACGGCCGCTGGTCATGCGCGGCGTGATGCGCGCCATCACCAGCAGGAAACGCGCCGAACAGCGCCTGGAATATCTTGCGAACTACGACGAGCTGACCGGGCACTTCAACCGGTTCCGCTTACGCCAGGCCATCGATTTCGCGCTGACCGCCTGCCGTCGCTTCGGGCGCACCGGCGCATTCCTGACGGTCGACATCGACAATATCGCGATGATCAACGACGCCTTCGGCTATGAAATCGGCGACGCTGTGCTTTCCGGCCTCGCGGAACGCCTGGACCAGCTGACAGGTTCCAGCGACATTATCGGCCGGGTTGAGGGCGATTGCTTCGGCCTGTTGCTCGATCACTGCAATGAGGCGATGGCGGAGGAAATGGCGGAACGCATCATTGTCGGCGTCCGCGAATCCGCGATTCAGACCGTCATGGGCGAAGTTGCGATCACCGTCTCCGTCGGCGGGATCGTTTTCCCGACATCGGCCCAGACCTCATTCGACGTCATGTCCCGCGCCGAGATGGCGTTGCGCCAGGCTAAGAAGGAAGGCCGCAACCATCACGTCGCCTACCAATTGACGGAGATGCAGCGCCACAATCTCCGGCAGGACATGGGCATCGCCAAGCAGGTCCAGGAAGCGCTGCTCGACAATCGCCTCGTGCTGGCCTACCAGCCGATCATCGACACCCATACGCTTGAGCCGAAATATTACGAATGCCTGCTGCGCATGCGCCGCCCCGATGGCCTGATCCTGCCGGCCGGCGCCTTCGTGCCGGTTGTCGAACAACTTGGGCTGATGCGCCAGATCGATCGCTGCACGCTCGACCTTGCAGTAGAGGAGTTGCACCGCGACCTGAATGTCCGCCTGACGCTGAATATCTCGGGCATGACGGCGAGCGATCAGGCATGGCTGCGCAAGCTGGTCGGGCTGTTGCGCGGGCAGCCGGAGATCGCGACCCGGTTGATGATCGAGATCACCGAAACGGTCGTCCTGCAGGACCTGGACGAATCGGCCCGCTTCGTCGCCGCTGTGCGCGACCTTGGCTGCGGCGTGGCGCTTGACGATTTCGGCGCTGGTTACACCTCGTTCCGAAATCTGCAGGCGCTCGCGGTCGACATGGTCAAGATCGACGGCGCGTTCATCAAGGATCTGGCGAACCGGCCGGACAATCAGTTGTTCATCCGCACCCTGCTTGGGCTCGCCAAGGGCTTTGGCTTGGATACGGTTGCGGAATGCGTCGAGACGGAAGCCGAAGCCGCCATCCTGCGCAAGGAAGAAGTCACATTCATGCAGGGCTATCTCTACGGTCGGCCGGAACTCGACCGCAACGCGATTGCCTTGCCGACGCCCCGCCTGCTGCAGCAACCAACCCGTCACGCGATCGCGAACCGCGCGCTTTCTTCCCGCTGACCTCGGTCGATGGCCTTAGATCAAACCAGTCTTAGGCGGAAACGCCTAAGACTGGATAATTTGATCGATATTAATAAGGTAGAGCATGGACCACGCGCTCATTTGAGCGCGTCATGCTCTAGCGCGGCTTGGCGCCCGCCGCCCGGAAAGCCGCGATCCGCGCCTTGAGGCCCGGCGCGGCGACGGACCGCGCCAGGGCGGCCATATCGGCGTCGCGCGTATCGTCGGTCGTAACGCCGGCCAGGGCCGCGACCGTCGCGGCCGATAGACCCGTATAATCCGCCCCGAACGACGCAGCAACCGCATCCCATGTCTCTTGCGGCTCAAGCACGTCCACGAGGCCGATTGCGAGCGCTTCATCGCTCAAAACCGGGCGATTCTCGATCTGGATCTGCCGGGCTTTGACCCCGCCGACACGGTAGCGCAACCGCCGAGTCCCAAGGATGACCCCGAAGCGCGGGCCCGGCATCTGGAACTGCGCGCCAGGCGCGGCGACGACCCGCATCGCAGCCGCGGCCAAGTCGGCCCCTGCCCCGACCGCCCGGCCATGGACGAGCGCCAGAACGGGCACAGGCGAATAGAATACCGCCTGCAGCATCTCCTCGACCTGGAGGAAGCGCAGCGCCAGGTCGCCGTCGCTCAAGCTCTCGAAGTCTCCGAAATCGAAGCCGGCGCAAAAATGCCGGCCGGCGCCCCGCAGCACGATCGCCCGCACGCCCGCCACCGGCGCCGATAGAACGCCTTCGCGGATCGCTTCGGACATTGCCGCCGAAAGGGCGTTCGCCTTCTCGGCGCGGTCCAAGGTCAGCGTGCGAACGCTGTCCCGGTCCTGGACCGTTACGCCAGTCTCGCTCAAACCACTTGCTCCTGCGTCCGGTCCCAAAGGTTCGGGCACTGGCCGCTGGAATAGCCGCTGACGAACAACGACGCCGCGCCGGTCTTGGGATCGAAGACATGGCGTCGCACCGCGCCGATGTTCGCGCCATAGACGTGAATGCTGATCGATGGCCGGTCCGAATAGACATTCTGAACGACATGGATGTCGCCAATCCTGGGCGATACCCGTTCGACCATCCCAGGGTTGAGCCGGCTTTTATCGCCGGGCTTCAGCTTGCCGGTCGCAGTGTCTCTGTCGAAGGACAGGGCGGTTTCGGCGCCCCGCAACATGCCAATCATGCCCCAGACTGTATGATCGTGGATCGGCGTCGCAGCGCCCGGTCCCCACACGAAACTCACGACGGAAAATCGCTCGAGCGGATCGCAATGCAGCAGATACTGCCGGTAACCGGTCGCGCCCGATTCGGCGAAAGCTTCGGGCAGCCAGTCATCCTTCGAAACCAGATGCGCCAGAAGCGGCATGCCCGCATCGAAGATGGCGGTTTCATCTAATCCGGCGCGATCGACCAGCATGGTCATCTCCCGGATGAAATCGCGAAGCGGTTCGACCCCTGACATGAAACTTCCCCCAAATTTTGCAAAGGTCCCTAGCATGGCGACAGTCTATAACCACCGTGAGCCTTCTGACCATCCACCGCCGGTGCGCGCCAATGCTGATTGATCTGAATAATCCCGCGTTCGATATCGACATCGAAATCGCCTACGGGACACCTAACAATTTCACGGGCGCCGTCATCTACAAGCGCCCGCGAGCCTTGCTGCACCCCGACGCAGCAGAAGCCTTCAAGCGCGCCATCGGTCTTGCGGGCCGATTGGGCTATCGTTTCCGTGTCTATGACGCGTTTCGCCCGACCGAAGCCCAATGGGCGCTCTGGCGCTTTGCCCCCGGCAGCGACTATGTCGCAGACCCCAGGCGCGGCGGCCCCCATACCAGGGGGATCGCGATCGACCTGACCCTATTGGACGCGGCCGGGCGCCCGCTCGATATGGGCGGCCCGTTCGACGATCTGACGCCGAACGCCTGGCATGACGCGCCCGTGACGCCTGACCAACAGCGCAATCGCCACCTGCTGCTCGGCCTCATGACTGCCGCCGGATGGGACTGCTACCTGAAGGAATGGTGGCATTATCAGCTCTTCAATCCCCGCCGCTATCCGAGCATGACCGACGCTGCCGCCGGCGCCGGCATGCTCTGACCTGGGACTACTTCAACTCGATCTGATGGGCGAAGGTATTGCCGTCCGAGATCGTGATCTGCTTGAACCCCAAGAGCACAGCCATATCGAAGAAGGTGAAGTCGCCGTCCGCGTCCATATCGGCGAAGATCGGGGTTGCGCGCGCCTGCGACGTCATCGCCGCCAGAAATGCCCGCGCCCGAAAAATCGTGTCCATATAGCCGTCGCGCAGCGCCACGACGATCAACTTCTCCGCCTGTTCGCCCTTGGCGAAAATGACGTACTGCAAAGGATATGGGGCTTGCTTCTGGCCGGCGGCGATGCCGGTCACGAAGCCCAGTCGCCGCGCCCGATTGGCCTCCGGCAGCACAGTCGCCCTGGCATAGTAGATTTCCGAGGATTGCGGATGCGGATAATAATATCCGGCATGCCGATCATCCGCAGCGGCAGGGCCAGTAGCGGCGGGAGCCGCGATAATCAGCGCGGCGACAGCGAGGCGGCGCAGCCAACGGCTACTCTGGATCATGACAACTCCTTGGCGATCTCGTCGCGCAGCACCCGCTTCAAGACCTTGCCGGAGGGATTGCGCGGCAGCGCTTCCCGCAGCACGAGCCTTTTCGGCGTCTTATACCCCGCCAGCGTGCTTCGGCAATGCGCCTGCAAGGCCTCCAACGTGATCGTGGCGCCCGCCTTGGGCGCGATGACCGCGACCGGAATCTCGCCCCAGGTCCGATCCGCCAACCCTACGACGGCCGCCTCCAGCACATCTGGCATTTCGTAGAGCACGCGCTCCACCTCGCTCGACGCGATATTCTCCCCGCCCGACAGGATCATGTCCTTCTTGCGGTCGGTCAGATAGAGGAAACCCTCGGCGTCCAGGAGCCCGACATCGCCGCTTCGAAACCAGCCGCCGGGCCAGAACGCTTCCGCCGTCCGCTTCGCGTCGTTCCAGTAGCCTGCCGTGATCTTCCGGCCCTTCAGGCAGATCTCGCCGGTCTCCCCAGCGCCGACCGCGACGCCTGCATCATCCCGGATTTCGACCGCCAGATGCGGAGCCGGGCGTCCGACGGAGCCGATCTTCGCCAACTCCTGCCCAGGCTCCATGAACGTATCGCCGCTATTGGTCTCGGTCAGACCATAAGCGTCGATGTAGCGGGTCTCGGGGAAAGCTTCGGCGAAACTGCGGATGCGTTGCTCGGGCGTGCGCTCGCCGCCGCCGACGACCCAATCGAGGCCGCGTCCAGCTGCCCAACGCGCCGGCGGCAGCGCGAGGATCCGGTTGGTCATGGTGGGCGCGAACCAGGCGGCGTTCAAATTCCAGCGCGCGATGACCGCGAGCGCCCGTTCCGGATCGAACTCGCGCTCCAGCGCCATGACGCCGCCGAGCGCCAGGACCGAGAGGCCCGGCAATTCAAGCCCGCCTACATGATAGAGCGGCCCGACAGTCAAAAGACGGGTCTGGGCGCTCAGATCCAGGGGCCCAATCATCGAGAGATGCTTCCAGTAGAACTGGTCATAGGCATGCATCACGCCCTTGGGGCGGCTGGTGGTGCCGGAGGTATAGACGAGCCGCATCAGGTCGCCGGGCGCGCTGGGGATCGCTTGGGCCGGTCCAAGCCGGTCGCCGACCAGTTGCCTTATCTCGACGGACGCCCCCGGCGACAGGATCACGACCTCATGCACTGTCTGCCCCGCGAGCGGCAGGGCGAGGTCCGCGTACTCCTCATCCACGATCAGCAGCTTCGCGCCAGCGTCGGTCGTGATATAGGCGATCTCGGCTGGGGCCAGCCGATAGTTCAAGGGCAGGATCACGGCGCCTCGATGGCTCGCTGCGAACACAAGATCAAGGAATGCGGGGCTGTTCTTCATCCAGAGCGCCACGACATCGCCCGTGCGCACGCCCTTGCTCTCCAGCCACCGGCAAGCGGCCTTCGCGCGCGCATCCATCTCCCCATAGGAGAACTCCCGGTCCTGATAGATCAGGGCCGTGCGGTCCGGCGTGCGGCCGGCATGGTAGCCCAGAAACTCCGTCAGGTTCGCCATGCCCGTTGTCTCCCAGCTTCAATCAAGCACGTCTCGCGGGTTAAAGCGCGCCGCTCGCTTCCAAGGCGTCGATCTCCGCCGCGGTCATGCCCAGCATATCGCCAAGTATCTGACGATTGTGTTGACCAGCGCGCGGCGGCGCGGCGCCGGGGGCGCCGGGCGTCGCCGTCAGTTTGAACGGCAGGCCGAGGAGCTTCCGCGTCTTGCCGGTATCCTCGACGCATTCGACGATCATGTCGTTGGCGATGACCTGGGGATCGGCCAGCACCTTGTCGACGGTGTTGATCGGCGCCATCGCGACGCCCGCCGCCTCCAGGCGTTCCGACCATTCCTCGACCGTGCCGCTCGCAAGTTTAGCCTCGATCGCCGTCCGCAGCGCCGGCCGATTGGCGCAGCGCTCCCGGTTGGTCAGGAACCGCGGATCGGACAGGAATTCCGGCGCGTTCAGCACGGCGCAGGTCTTCGCCCACATCGCCTCGGTCGGCGCGCCGATCAGCACGTCGCCGTCGGCGGCGCAATAGGCCTCATAGGGCGCCAGGGTCGTGTATCCCGCCCCTTCCCGTTGGTCGAGATGCCCGGCCTGGAGCCAGGAAACGCCGTGAAAGCCCAAGAGGGTGACGCCGGTCTCCAGCAGTGAGACATTGACCCGCTGGCCCCGCGCCTTGCCCTGGGCCCGCGCCAGGAGCGCCGTCACGGCGCCGCTATAGGCGAGCATGCCGGTCGAAAGGTCGATGGTTGTGACGCCGGGGCGGACCGGGGGGCGGTCCGGCTCGCCGGTCAGGGACATCACCCCAGAATATGCGGCGACCATCGTATCGTAGCCGGGCTTTTCTGCGAGCGGGCCGACCGCGCCATACCCCGATATCGAAATATAGATCAGATCCGGGTTCAGGGCGTGGACGCGCTCCCAATCGACGCCGAGGGAGCGAGCGACGCGCGGCAGGAAGCTCTGAATCAGGACATCGGCGCGGGCGATCAACCGGTCGAGCACGGCGCGCGCCTCGGGCGATTTCAGGTTCAGCGAGATATTGCGCTTGCCGCGATTGACCGATTGGTAGTTCGTGCTGTCGCCGTCCGCCAGAACGAGCGGAAACGCCCGGTTGAGGTCGCCGCCCGGCGCTTCGACCTTGATTACTTCCGCGCCATTGTCGGCGAAAAGCTGGCCGCAGAACGGCCCGGCCAATACCCGGCTGAGATCCACGACCTTCAGCCCATCCAACGCGCCCATCTAGCTCTCCCCGGATCCCGTCATCGATTTGCGAAGCGCCCAAGCAGAAATGCCGGGCCGATCGCCAGAAAGAACACGACGCCGAGCGCCAGAAAGCAATCCTGAAACGCCAGCGACAATGCTTGCGCATCGATCACCCTGGCCAGAAAATCGTTCGCCAGCGCGGTCGCGCCAAGGTCGCCCAGGCCAGCGCTGCCCAGAGTGGCGTTCAGCTGGTTCATCAGGTCCTGTGTGGCCGGATTGTCCGGAACCTGGGTGAGATTGATGGATTGCGCGTGCGCCGAATGCCGGGATTGCAGCATGACGACGATCAGGTTGGTGCCGCTCGCGCCGCCCAATTGCCGGATGAAATTCATGTTGCCCGATCCGCGCGCGAACTCCGACGGATCGAGGGCCTTGAACGCCGTGGCCGATAAGGACGGCAGGATAAACGCCAGCCCGAACCGGCTGAGCGCCGCATAGCCCGCGAACAGCCAGAACGGGGTGTCCACATCGCCCAAACTCATCGAGAGCGCCCCGATCGCGAAGAAGAACAGGCCCATGGCGACCATCAAATGGCCCTTGATCCGGTCGGACAGACGCCCGGTCAGCGGCAACGACACGACCAGCAGTAGTCCGGCCGGCATCAGCAGCATGCCGGCCCGGGTCGCGGTATAGCCCTGCACATCCTGCACGAACACAGGGATGATATAGCTTGAGGCGAAGTTGCCGGCGCCGAACACGAAGGCCACCGCGACGGCGGCGGCAAAACCGGGATTGCGAAAAAGATCGAGCGCCAGGATCGGCGCCCGGCTCCGGGTCTGCCAATAAAGGAACCCGCCCGCCAGCAACAAAGCCGCCGCCAGTTGCCCGGAAATTCGGTCCGACGACCAGCCATAGCGCGGCCCGCCGGCGATCGAACTCATCAGCAGCGCCAAGGCGGCCAGCAGCAAGGCGAACCCCGCCCAGTCGAACGGCGGCCGCGGCCGGTCGTCGCTCTTCGCCGGCATGAACACCAACCCCGCGATGAAAGCGATGAAGACCGCGGGAAGCGGCATCAGAAACATCAGCCGCCAGGAAAACTCATCGATCGCGATGCCGCCGAATGCAGGGCCGACCGCCGGCGCCAGGACGACGCCTGACCCGAAAATCCCCATCGCCGTGCCGCGACGGTCCGGCGGAAACGCTTCGACGATAGTCACCATGACCAAGGGCTGAATAATGCCGGCGGCGGCGCCTTGCATGACGCGCCCGACTATCAGGGTCGGCATGCCCGTCGCGGTCGCGCAGATGAACGCGCCGACCGTGAAAATGCACAGCGTCCACAGAAATGCGCCGCGTTTGCCGAATGCGGCGATCATCCAGGCGTTCAGGAGTTGGCTCGCGGTCATCGTCGCAAGGAAGGCGGTCGCCATCCATTGCGCTTCGTCCTGGCCGACGCCGAACGCGCCGCGCACTTCCGGAACCGCGACATTGACGATGGTCGCGGACAGAACCATGGCGAAAGCGCCGAAGAGACCGGTCGCTGTAACCAACCACCGATATGCCGGACCGAAGCGTCGGATCAGGCCCTCAACGCTCTCGTCGCCATCGTCGCGCCGGCTCCCGATGCGGCTTTGCGTAACAGCCTCCTGCTTTCCGAATTTCCTTCTGTCTCGGGCCATGCTAAATGATCTCCCCAAGATGAGAAGCATATTCAAGATCATCGCCATGTCCGGCATGGCGGCCCTCGCCCCTGCGCTCGTTTTGGCGCAGGACGCGACGACGTTCGGCGACTGGCAGAAGCAATGCGAGCCGACGCCCGACGGGCGCGAGCGCTGCTATCTGGTGCAGACCGTGCAGGCGGCGGCCGGCGGCGCCGACAAGAAGCCGGTCATGGTCGTCATCGTCGCCTACTCGCCGAAGCGCGATCGCGTCGCCTTGATGATCGATGTGCCGCTCGGCATGCATATTCCGACCGGACTTGAAGTCTCAACCGCCGGCGCGGCCAAAAAAGCCGAATTCGAACAATGCCTTGTTACCGGATGCCGCGCGCTTGTCACGGTCGATGACCTGATGCTGAATGCGCTGAAGCGCGGCGATGCGACGTCTGTCACAGTCCGCGGACCGACCGGGGACACCCTGGTGCTTCCAATCTCGGCAAACGGATTTGCCCAGGCTTTCGAGAAGCTCTAACCAGCGCTAAGCTTCCCGGGAACAAAAACAGTTTCAGGGAATGCGCCATGATCTTCGAACTCCGCACCTATACGCTCAAGCCGGGCACGGCGCCGATTGTGGCGAAGAACGCGGGCACGATCGCCCGCGATATCCGCGGCGACAATTACGGCAAGCTGGAAGGCTATTGGCTGACTGAGATCGGCCCCCTCAATCAGGTGATGCATCTCTGGTCCTATAGCGATCTGAACGAACGTGCGAAGCTGCGCGCCGCGCTCGGCGAGAACAGCCGCTGGGGCAGCGAGTACCTGCCGCTGATCCGGGAATATCTCATCCGTCAGGATATTCGCATCCTCAACCCCGTCGTCGGGCCAAACAAGCCGGCGAGCGAAGGCAATATCTACGAACTGCGGAATTATCGCCTCCGCCCCGGCGCCATGAAAACCTGGTGCGGCCACTTCGTCGACGCCCTGCCGGTCCGCGAGAAGTATTCGAAGATCGTCGGCCTCTGGTCGACCGATTCCGGCCAGCCGAACGAGGTCTGCCACATCTGGTCCTATCCGGACCTGAACGCCCGCGCCGCCGCGCGCGGCGGGGCCATGGGCGACGCCGGTTGGCAGGCGTTCCTCAAGAAGGGCGGCCCGCTGATTGAGGAAATGTGGTCGACCGTCATGCTGCCCGCCCCCCATTCGCCGCTGAAATAGGGGAAAACGATGAGCAAGCTTGAAGGCAAAGTCGCCATCGTCACCGGCTCCTCCAGCGGCATCGGCGCCGCGACGGTCCGCCAACTCGCGGACCGGGGCTGTAACGTCGTCATCAACTATTCCCGGAGCCAGACCCCGGCCGAAACGGTCGCGGAGGAGTGTCGCGCCAAAGGCGTCGAAGCGATCGCAGTCAAGGCGAATGTCGGCGAGGAAGCGGAATGCCTCCGTCTCGTCGCCGCAGCCAAGGATCGATGGGGCCGGCTCGATGCGCTGGTTAACAATGCCGGCACGACCAAGTTCGTCGCCCATGACGATCTCGACGGCCTCGCGCCGCAGGATTTCCTCGACATCTACAAGATCAACGTCGTCGCCGCTTACATGATGATCCGGGCGGCGCGGCCCTTGCTGAAGGCTTCGGGCGACGGCAGCGTCGTGAACGTTTCGTCGATAGCCGGCGTCATGGGCACTGGCTCTTCGATCGCCTATGCGGCCTCCAAGGGCGCGCTGAACACCATGACGCTCTCCCTCGCCCGCGCGCTCGGGCCGGAAATCCGGGTCAACACCGTCTGCCCCGGCTTCGTTCAGGGCGACTGGCTACGCCAGGGCATGGGGGCGGAGCGCTATGACGCCACCAAGGCGGCGTTAGAGGCGACGACGCCGTTGCGTCGCGCCGGCGGGCCGGAGCACATGGCGGAAGCTATCCTGATGTTCCTCGAAGCCGGAAGCCATATCACTGGCGAATTCCTGATGGCGGACGGCGGCGGGCATCTCGCTGGCTCGCCCCTCAAGGCGCGGTAAGGAGAGAGCCATGACAGGACGGATCAAGGACAAGGTCGCGCTGATCACAGGCGGCGCGTTCGGCATGGGCGCGGAAACCGCCCGCATCTTCGCGGCCGAGGGCGCAAAGGTCGCCATCGTCGATATATTGGACGATGAAGGCCCGAAGCGGGTTCAGGAAATCGAAAGCGCAGGGGGCGTCGCGCGCTTCTGGCGGCTGGACGTCACAGACGACGCGGCATGGGCGGCGGTGACGGCGGAGGTCGTCAAGGCCTTCGGGCGGATCGATATCCTGGTCAATAATGCCGGCGTTTCCGGCAGCAAGTACGAAGACCCGTTCGACGAAACCGGCTGGCGAACCTTGATGAGCATCAATGTCGACGGCGTCTTCTATGGCATGAAGCATGTTGTGCCGATCATGGCGGAGAACGGCGGCGGCAGCATCGTCAATCTCTCGTCGATTTCGGGCAATACCGGGCAGAATAATATCCACCACGGCTACAACGCTTCGAAGGGCGCGGTCCGGACCATCACCAAATCCGCCGCCGTGCGCCATGCCCGCCAGGGCATTCGCGTGAATTCCGTCCATCCGGGCCTGATGCCGCCGATGCGGACATCCGGCGCGACGGCGGACCCTGTCGTCCGCCAAAAGATGCTGGCGCGGGTGCCCATGCGTCGAAACGGCCGGGCCGATGAAGTGGCGAAAGCCTGCCTGTTCCTCGCAAGCGACGACGCAAGCTATATCACCGGCTCCGAGTTGCATGTCGATGGCGGCTACCTTGCGAGCTGACGGCTCGCATCCGGCCCCATGAAAGTCTGCATCTACGGGGCCGGCGCGATCGGCGGGCATATCGCGGGCCATCTGGCGCGCGGCGGCGCGGATGTCAGCGTCGTCGCGCGCGGCCCGCAACTGGAAGCTCTGCGCCGGAATGGCGTGACCGTCGTGACGCCCAAGGAAACGTTCACGGCGCAAGTGAAAGCGACCGACGACGCCCGTGACTTGGGCGTCCAGGATTACGTCTTCCTGACCCTCAAGTCCCATCAGGTGGATGGCGCGCTCCCCGCCCTCCGGCCGCTGCTTGGACCCGAGACCGCCGTCGTGCCCCCGACCACCGGCATTCCCTGGTGGTATTTCCACGGCCTGGACGGACCCCACCGCGACCGCGCGCTGCCGGCGCTGGATGCAGGCGGGCGCCAGCGCGCGACGATCGGGCCGGAACGTGTGATCGGCTGCGCCTTTTGGACGGCCGCGGAAGTCACCGCCCCCGGCGTCATCCACCAGGACGGCGCGCGCGCCGCATATCCCATCGGCGAGCCCGACGGCTCCTCCAGCCCGCGCTTGATCCGCCTGGCGGAGGCCATGACGGCTGGCGGCCTTTCAGCCCCGGTCCAGCGCGACATCCGCGGCCAAATCTGGATCAAGATGATCAACAGCCTCTGCTGGAACCAGGCGGCCTTTCTGACCGAAGCCCCGAACAGCGCCTTCCAGAACGCGCCGAACGCCGTCGATGTCATTCGCGCCATGATGACCGAAATGGAAGCCGTCGCGACCGCGCTTGGCGCGACGATCCCCGCGCCCATGGAGCGGCGCATCGACCTGACCATCCAGGCGACCGGACACACCATGTCGATGCTGCAGGACCTGCAACGCAATCGGCCGATTGAAATCGACGTCCTGGCGGATTCGGTCGCCGTCATGTCGGAGATTTCAGGCGTCCCGACGCCAACGGTCGATGCGCTGCTCGCGCTGACAAAACTCAAAGGCCGCATTCGCGGCCTCTACCCCGGCTGATCCGAAGGAGACGATCGATGACCCAGAATGCACAGACCGTCATCGCGCTCGACAAGGCGCGCATGCAGGCCATGGCCGACAAGGATATCGCCAAGCTTGAAACGCTGCTCGGCGACGATCTGATCTATACTCATTCGTCCGCCAGACTGGACACCAAGGCCAGCCTGATCGGCGCAATGAAATCCGGCGCGACCGTCTATTCCGCCGTGACGCCCTCCGATGTTCAGGCCCAGGATCTTGGCGACGCGGTGGTGCTGACCGGCATCGCCGACATCAAGGTGACGTCGAACGGCGCCGCCCTGGCCTTCCGGGTCCGCTTCACTGACGTCTACGCCAAGCGCGGCGGCGGCTGGCAGATGGTCGCCTGGCAATCGACCAAGACGCCATGATCTTCAGGACGATAAATCAGGCGCCGTAGTCGGCGTCCGACACCTTCTCGAACCATTCGGTGCCGCCGCCCTTGTCGTCGGTCTCTGACATTGCGAGATGGGTGAAGATGCGGTCGGGCGCGGCGCCGTGCCAATGGCGCGCGTTGGGGGGAATGATCGCCGTATCCCCTGGCCGCAGTTCCTGCACGGCCTCGCCCTCAACCTGCACGCGGCCGACGCCGGCGACCGCCCACAGCGTCTGTCCGACCGGATGACGGTGCCAGGCCGTCCGCGCGCCTGGACTGAAGGTGACATTCGTCGCCCGCATGCGCGACGGCGCCTGCCCGACCAGAACTTCGTCCTGGAAGACGTCGCCTGTGAACATGGCGTCCGGCGCGCGTTTAGTCGGCCGGTCGTTCGCCCGATGAATTTTCAGTCCCATGATCTTGAAGTCCTCCCTGGCGCATGGCGCGCTCCGATGCGCGCCATGCGCCAACTGTTTGATCCAGGTTCAAGCTTCGCCGTAATGCACCCGGCGATAGGCGCGCGACGGGATCTTGTCGTCAGTATGCACGTCCCAAAGCGTCGAGATATTCGCCCGTTCATGCTCGCTGAACAGGCCCGCCGTCGCGCCCATGCTGTTAACCGTGGCGCTGCGCATGCCGAACCCGGTCGCCAGGGCCGCGAGGTCGCCGCGCCCGTGAATCGCTTGTCCGGCCTCGATATTGCGGGCGCGGAATTTATGAAATTCAGCGCCGTAGCCGCCATCGTTGATCACGTTGATGAGCATCTTGATGCCGTGGCGCTGGATGGTCTCCAACTCCTGGACATGCATCAGGAGACTGCCGTCGCCCTCGATCAGCGCGACCTTGCCGTCGCCCCTGGAAGCCGCGATGCCGATCGCCGCCGGCAAGCCGGAACCGATCGCGCCGAAATCGTTGACGACGTGATAGCGCTCGGCCGCGCGCCCCTTGAAGTGGGTCATCGCCATGGAGAAATAGTGGCCGCCGCCGACGACGATGTCCCAGTCCTTCGGGATCGTCCGGTCGAGCTCCAGCATGATCTTGCGGGGATCGACGGAATTCGGCTGCACCGGAAATTCTTTCGCGTCCGGGCTGTCGGCCGCGATCGCCGCCGCCATGTCGGCGGTACGAAAGCCCGAGCGGGAAACGCCGCGCTCCGCCATGCGCTTCAGGATCGCCTCGCCTGCCGAGCGCGCATCGGCGCGCATGTGGAGGTCGGCCGTCCGGAGCCCCTGCCAGAGGCCGCGCGGATTGACGTCGATCTGCACGACCTGCGCCGTCGGGTAGAGATATCCGCCTTCGGTCGTGTAATGGCCAAGGCCCGCGCCGACGCCGATCACCAGGTCGGCTTCGGCGAAGCGCTCGCGGGCGAAATCGCTGGCGAACGCGCCCGCGATATCGAGCGCGAACGGATTGCCGTCGAACAGCCCCTTGCCAAACAGCGATGTCGCCAGCAATGCGCCCGACCTCTCGGCCAGGTCCTCCAGCACGGCCTTGGCGCCGGACCGCACGGCGCCCCGCCCGGCGAGGATGATCGGCCGCTCCGCCGTTTCGATCATGTCTATCAACCGGTCGACGATCACGGGATCGGGCAATGGCCGTTGCGCGGCCGGCACGATATCGGCGGAGGGCGTGTAATCGGCCATATAGGGATAGTCCTGCGCCTGCAGGTCCATCGGCACCGACAGCACGACGGGACGGCGTTCGACTTGCGCCACCTGAAATGCTTCGCGGACGTTATCCAGCAGGCGGTCGATCGATTTCACCGCAACGAAATGCGCGCCGGTCGCAAGCGTCAGCGGCGCCATGTCGATCTGCTGCAGATACCAGGCCGCGCCGATCGGCGAATCGCCGGCGAAGACGACCATCGGCACATTGCCGCGTGCGGCGATAGTGAGCGCTGTCATGATCTGCGTGAAGCCGGGACCGCAGGTCGTCGTCGCGACGCCGACCTTGCCGGTCGCGCGCGCATAGCCGTCCGCCATGGCGCAGGCGCAATGCTCATGCCGGGCATGAATGACGCGGACGCCATAAACGTCCGCCATCTTGGCGGCCCAGTACATGTTCGCATCGCCCATCAGGGCGAACATCGTATCGACGCCTTCCGCCTTGAACGCTTCCGCAAGAACGTCCGTGACCTTCAATTTCTGCAAGACTAGTTTCCCTTTTTGCCGATCAGTCCGCCAAGCGCGGACTTGATGATTTTCCAAAGCAAGCTGAAGCCGTTGAGCGCCGCGGGCGGCCGCTGCGGCTGTGGCGCTATCTCCGGCGGCGAATTCGGCTGCGGCGTCGCGCCGGCTGCCATCGCATCGCCGGACGCCGCGGCCTCGGGCGTCGCCCCTGCGGCCGGTTGCGTTTTGTCCTGCGCCAGGGCAGCGAGATTGGCCGAAAACTCTGCCAGCAACGCCCGAGCTACATGGACGCCGCCAGCGTTCGCGAAGGTTTCGAGCGGCCCGGTCACGTTGAATTCGCCGTCGATCTTGAGCGTGGTCGCAGTCGCGTCGCCGTCCGCCAGGACCGTGCCCGACGCAAGGGCGCGCGAGGCGCCGCGCTGGTCGATGCCGCGGCCTTCGATGGTACAGGTCTTGGCGTCATCGTCGAAGTTCAGCGAGGCCTCGCCGCGAAACGCCGCGACAGTCGGGCCGAACTTCACGCGAATGGATCCGCGCCACAGGCCATCGCCCGAACTGGGCGCCAATTCCGCCCCTGGAATGCACGAGGCCACCACTTCCGGGTCGCGCAACAATGGCCAGACGGCGCTCAATGGCGCCGGGATACGTGTTTCTTCGCTGAGCGAAACCATGACGAGGATTGTATTCCTTTCGATTGCGGAGACTGCTGCAAGCTGGAAGTCTGTCGCCTTTGCCGGAGAACGGCAATGCGGGCGACGCGCCCTGTCGGGCGTCTCCGTCAGTCGATTGCGATGACGACCTTTCCCAGATGCTTCTGGCTCTCCAGATGGCGATAGGCCGCCTTCGCCTCCGTAAAGGGGAAGACCGTGTCGATGACCGGGCGGAGCCCGTGTACGGCGACGGCGCGGTTCATCGCTTCGAACATGTCTCTGCTGCCGATCCGGATGCCGCGCAATGCAAGTCCCTTCCGCATGATCGGCGCCGGATCAACCAATCCGGCCGCAAATGAGGAGCCGATCATGCCGATCATGCCGCCGAACCTTGCCGCCTGCGCCGCGCGCTGCAGGGTCCCGGCGCCCCCGACCTCGACGACGAAATCGACGCCCTCGCCCCCGGTCAGAGCCAGGACTTCGTCCTGCCATTCCGGATGTCGGGCGTAGTTGACGCCAGCCGTCGCGCCAAGCGCCATTGCTCGCTCCAACTTCGCGTCGCTGGATGAGGTCACGATCGCTTTGGCGCCAGCCATCCGCGCGAACTGGATGGCGAAGATCGAGACGCCGCCGGTCCCCAAAGCCAGAACGGTTTCGCCGGGCTTCAATACGCGGTCGCCGAACAACGCATTCCAGGCGGTCAGCGCAGCGCATGGCAAGGTCGCCGCTTCCTCGAAGGACAGGGCGGCCGGAATATGGACCACGCCATCCTGATCCAGCACGCGATATTCGGCCAGCACGCCGTCCAGATTGCCGCCGAGCGCGGTGACGTTGTACCGGGCCTGCAACGGGCCGCCGAGCCAGGCTTGCATGAAGGTCGGCGCGACACGGTCGCCGACCGCTACCCGGTCGACACCATCGCCGATCGCCGCGACCTCGCCCGCGCCGTCGGACATCGGAATGAGCGCGGTCGGCGCGGCGCCTTGCGAGAAGCGCCCCGTCGCGACCATGAGATCGCGATAGTTCAGGGCGGCGGCGCGCATCCGCACCAGCACCTGACCCCGCCCCGGAACCGGCGGCGCTTCCTCCAGCAAGGTCAGATCGTCGATGCCGTTGGTCGTTGGCAGTCGGTAGAGCCGCATAACAGTCCATCCTTCAACGCAGGCGTCAGAGAGGCCTGAGCCTTCAAAAATCTTTCTATTGGACGATCAACCGATTAAAGGCCGATCGCAGCTATGGTACACTGCCACGACCTTTATGGCATGCCCATCCGGCCTTCGCCGAAGGGCGCGCGCTTCGGGCGTGCGGCGACGTCTTCCTGACGCGCGGGGCAAGCCCCCGCGAGAAATTGGCGCTTCGATGGCTGAGCATCAGCACCCGGATTTGCCCGATGGCCCGGCCAGGCCGCAGCGCGCGCCCGCACGCCTGTCATGAGCATCGTCATTGTCGGCTTGCTGCTGCTGCTGGCGCTTTTGGGCGTGGCCGCCCTGGCCGTGCCCCTGGCGCGCTGGCTGCATCAGCCGGTCGCCGTGCTGTTCGCCGCGCTTGGCCTGACTTACGGCTTAGTCACATCGGTGCTGGGCGGAGAGGTGCATTCCGGAGTCCTCGACAGCTATGACCAATGGTTCGTGCAGCAACTGGCGCTGAACTCGCAGTCGATGCTGTACCTCTTCCTCCCGCCGCTCCTGTTCGAGATGACGTTATCGGTCAATGTCCGGCGGCTGGCGGAGGATACGGCGCTTGTCGTGGTGATGGCGGTGCTGGCGGTTGCGACCGCGACCGCGTTGGTCGGCGTGGCGCTTTGGGCGGCGACGCCGATCGCCTTCGTAGCCTGCCTGTTGCTTGGCAGCGCCGTCGCGACGACCGACCCTGGCGCGGTCATCTCGACATTCCGCGAACTGGGCGCCCCGCGCCGGCTTCTGGTCATCCTGGAAGGCGAAAGCTTGCTGAACGACGCGGCGGCGATCGCAATTTTCGGATTGCTCCTGGGCGTCATGCGCCATGAAATAACGCCATCCTTCCTGCGGATTTTGTACGATTTTCTTTACAGCTTCGGCACAGGCGCCGGCGTCGGCCTGTTGATCGCGGCGGTCGCGGGCCAGATCTATCCGCTGCTGTCGCGCTCAAGCGCCGCCGAGGCCTCGGTCACCGTCATCGTCGCTTACGGCTCCTTCATCGCGGCTGAGCAGGTCTTCGGCGGCTCCGGCGTCGTCGCAGTCGTGTTCGCCGGCATGATGACAGGCTGGACCGGCTTCATGCGCATGGGCCCCGGAAACTGGCAGACGGTCCGCACGGTCTGGACCCAGATCGGGTTCTGGGCGAACGCCTTGATCATGATCATCGCGACGAGCCTCGTGCCAGGCCTGATCGGCGCGCTGGATTGGATGATCGTACCGGCGACATTGGTGGTCTACCTGGCGGCCATGGCGGCGCGGGCGGTGATCCTGCTGGGCGTCACGCCCGCCCTCGCCCGCATCCGCCTGACGGCGCCCCTGACCCGCCAGCAAAGCTATCTGGTGCTTTGGGGCGGCGTCCGGGGTTCGGTGACGCTCGTCCTGGCGCTCTCGATCGCGGACCTTTCGGCGCTCGGCAGCGACGCTCGCATGCTGGCCGCGATCGCCGCGACCTATACGCTGCTCACGATTTTCCTGAACGCGTCGACGCTGGCCTGGCTGACCCGGAAGCTCAAGTTGAACAGCTTGTCCGCGACCGACATGGCGCTCCGGGAAAAGATCATCGCCGGCTCGCTGGAGCGTGTCCGCACCGTCGTCGGCAACATTGCCCGGGAACGACACCTGGAGCCGGAGGCCCTCGCCGCCGTCGAAGCCGCGCTCGGCGAGCAGAAGCTGGCCGTTGAGGCTGAGGCCGAAGCCCAGGCCGCCGGCGAACGGATCCCCTTCGGCGAGCGTCTGCGCCTCGGTCTCGCAATCGCCGCCGGCCAGGAAGCCCGCTTGATCCGGCGCGCGCTGGAAGACGGCGCCATCGGCCGCCGCGCCGCCGCCGTGCTCCGCCTGAACGCCGACCGCATCGCCGACGCTGCGCGCATGGACGGCCGCGAAGGCTATGCCGCGGCGACGATGACGGCGCTCCGGCCGTCGAAGCCGTTTCGCGCCGCGGTGCTGCTTCGGCGCTATCTCTGGCTCGACTGGCCGCTTCGGGCGACGATCGAGCTGCATTTCACGACGCTTCTGGAAAGCGAGCGGTTCGTTCGCGACCTGGTCGACTTCGTCGGCCGCTCCATCGAACCGATGATCGGGACGGATGCCGCCGACAACCTGAAGCAGGTCATGCAGCACCGTCATGTTGCGATCAATGGCGAGATCGAGGCGATTGCGACCCAATACCCGAAATATTCCCTGTCGGTCGAAACGGCGCTTGTCGCGCGCACCGCCATCCGCCGCGAACGGCAGCAATATGCCCGCCTGTTGAGCGACGGCGTCATCGGCCAGGAATTGTATGACGACCTTATCGCCGGCCTCGAGGCGCGCGAGCGCCGGGCGGCCCAGCCGCCGAAGCTTGACCTGACCATGACGCCGACGGCGCTGCTGGATCGCGTGCCGGTCTTCGCCGCCCTCTCGCCGCAACAGAAGCGGTCCCTGGCCAAAGCCCTCCGCACCGAATTTTCGACGCCGGGCGAGCAGGTCGTGAAAGCGGGCGAGCGTGGCGGCACGATGTATTTCGTCGCATCGGGCGCACTCGAGACCGTGGTCGGCGACACGACGGTGAGTTACGGCACCGGCGACTTCTTCGGCGAGTTGGCGTTCCTCTATCCGCACCGCAGGCGTTCGGCCGATGTCACCTCGCTCGGCTTCTGCCGCCTTCTGGCGCTGCGCCGCCGGGCGTTTCAGAAGCTGTCGGCCCGCGACCCGGCGATCGAGTCGATTATCCGCGCGGCCGCGGCCGAACGGATCGCAACTTATTCGCCGGCGCCGGTGCTGTAGACGGGAAGCGAAAATTGGTGCGGACGGCGGGACTCGAACCCGCACTCTCATAGAGAAACAGATTTTCGTACCACTTCGACTTTCGCCGCCGCCCGAATGGGCGTTCGTGGTCTGGACTGTCCCTTCGCCCTAGCTTTCGCCTTAGGCGCCGCCCGTCCAGTCTCTACACCTTCCCCGCGCTTGGGGCTTGGTTCGGGATTGGCCTGGGATCCTGGAGAACGGCGTGCTCGTCTGAGCCCGCCCGCGCTCCAGGGCCTTTAGCGTTCCCCGAATTTGAGCGGTTCTACCCAGCAGATTTCCCTGCGGGCACTCCAATTAAAGTCTGCTGCGTCTACCGATTTCGCCACGTCCGCATCCTGTTCGCGCCAAGCGACCATGCCACAGCCAGCGCCAGCGCGCGACCGGGAATTCGCGCCCGCAGCCAATTGCTCCCGATCCGCCCTTTGGCGCTTCCGCCAAAGGGCGGTCAATCTCATTTTCTTGAGGACGAATAAATTCTCCGGTCTTAGGCGACACCGCCCAAGACTGGTTTGATCTAGTGCAATATCTGCGAGAGGAAAAGTTGCGTCCGCTCGTTGCGGGGGTTTTCAAAGAAGGCGACGGGCTCGTTTTCTTCGACGATCTGACCGCCGTCCATGAAGATCACACGGTTCGCGACCTGGCGGGCGAAGCCCATTTCATGGGTCACGCACACCATGGTCATGCCGCTTTCCGCAAGATCGACCATCACATCCAGCACTTCCTTGATCATCTCCGGGTCAAGGGCGCTTGTCGGTTCATCGAACAGCATGATCCGGGGGTTCATGCAAAGCGCGCGCGCGATCGCGACGCGCTGCTGCTGGCCGCCAGACAACTGGCCAGGATATTTCATCGCCTGCTCCGGGATCTTCACCCGTTCCAGATATTTCATAGCCGCCGCTTCGGCTTCCGCCTTCGGCTGCTTGCGCACCCAGATCGGCGCCAGCGTGCAATTCTCAAGCACGCTCAGATGCGGAAACAGATTGAAGCTTTGGAAGACCATGCCAACTTCCGAACGAACCTGATCGATATTCTTCAGATCGTTTGTCAATTCGACGCCATCGACGACAATATCGCCCTCCTGATGTTCCTCCAGGCGATTGATGCAGCGCACCAAAGTCGACTTGCCGGAACCCGATGGGCCGCAAACCACGATCCGCTCGCCGCGTCCAATCTGAAGATTGATATCCTTCAGAACGTGAAACTTGCCGAACCATTTGTTGACGTTGCGCATTTGTATCGCAATATCTTCCGCCATCACGCTCTCCTGTTCGTTCAACGAGGAGCGTTGCACCCCTGCATTTTTATTTTTCCCATACCACGACAATCTGCGCTGCAGCGCAAGGGGAACCCTCACTATTCCAGCGAAATCTAGCCGCGCCAGATCACCACAAGCGCGGTGAGATCGTCTGCAGGTTCTTCTCCGTCTGCGAAGTCATGCACTGGCCGGGTCAAGAGATCGAGGGCCGCGGCTGCGTCAGGGGCGCCGGGCATATCGGCGATGACGGCATCGGTCCGCTCGACGCCGAACAATTCCCCCGCGCGGTTGGCAGCCTCGGTGACGCCGTCGGTGACGACGACGACCATTTCCCCGGGCGCGAGCGTCGTCCGGTCGGTTTCATAGTCGAATTCATCGAGCAGGCAGAGCGGCGGTCCGCCGCCCACGCCCTCCAGCCGCACGGCTGGACCGTCGGGCGGCACGCGCCAGGGCGGCTCGTGGCCCGCGC
Source organism: uncultured Alphaproteobacteria bacterium (assembly GCA_937891825.1). Taxonomy (GTDB): domain Bacteria; phylum Pseudomonadota; class Alphaproteobacteria; order Bin95; family Bin95; genus VMCJ01. The sequence continues at coordinate 131,039 of CALAHN010000089.1, read as the reverse complement.
AGCAATAGTCCAGCACCCCGGATTCGACATCAAGGATGCCGGCAAAGGCAGTGACAAACATGGTCGCGGGATTGTCCCGCGCGATCTCCGTATTCGCCTGGGTCAGGATTTGCCCGATATCCATGCCGCCGCGGAGCGCGGTCGATTTGCACAAGGACTTCGAGATCGCCATGAATAAGCTCGCTTCGGGGCCCTTGCCTGCGACGTCGCCGACGAGGAAAAACAGGCGGCGATCGTCCAGCAGGAAAAAATCGAAGAGGTCGCCGCCGACGGTTCGCGCCGGCTCGCTCGTCGCCGCGATCGAGAAGCGGCTCTCGCCCGCGAACAATTCGGCCGCATTGGGAAGAATTCCCATCTGGATGCGTTTGGCCGCGGCCATTTCGCCGTCGAAGCGCGCCTGTACGGCCTGAGCCCGCCGTCGATCCCGCTCGGTCAGGATCAGGTGGGCCATCAAGCCCGTCAGCGAGCCGACGAAGGCCGCGAGCGCCGGCGTGGCGCCGTCCAGCAAGAGCAGGTTGGCCCGATAGGCCGTCGCGGAAATCGCCAGCGGGGCAAGGATGACGGCAGCGCCGACCAGCATGCCCGGACCGATCCGGAACCGGATCGGCAGAAATGCCGCGGCCAGGATCAGAACGATCGCGAAAAGCGTTTCCGCCCGCAAGGCCCAGGTCGGCCGATGCAGCAGCCGCTGATCGAAGATCGCTTCAAGCGTCTGGCGATGCATGTCGACGCCCGGCAGCAATTCCCCGAGCGCCGATACGCGCTTGTCGACGCCGCCCGCGGCCGTATACCCGACAAGCACCAGCTTGCCGGTGAGCCTTGCAAGTTCGGCGTCATCGTTGAGCAGTCCAAGCGCGGAGACCTCACGGGAGACATCGCGCGCGCCAAGCCAGGGCCGCACCGTGCCGTCCGGCTCCGTTTGCAACGTGAGCACCGGATCATTGCCAGCAACCAGCACGACAAGGTCGACGCCGCGCGCATCAGTCACCAGCCCGATCCGATTGGCGCCGCTCGCGACCCGCATCATCTCCAGGGCAAGGCCCGGCGCCAGGTGGCCGCCGCCGACCTGAAATATCTGTCCGATCTGGCGCACCACGCCATCGACGCCAGGGTCCTGAATAATGACGCCCTCCCCCGACGCCGCGTCCGTGAAGTTCGCCAAGGACCGGAGCGGCGTGAATGGGACCTGCCACCGGGTCAGCGCCGGCGCCGGGTCCGGTCCCTGGTAGAGGATGCCGGGCGGCATTCCGTCGGGCGGTCCGGTAACCTTGGCGCCACGGTCGCCGACGGCGAGCACGAATGGGCCGGTCGCGATCGCCGCCGCCAGCGCATCGTCGCCGCTCGGCTGCGCTTCGAGCCACGCCTTCACGTCGAGCGGCACGTCGGGCTGCAGCGCTATCGCGGCGGCAGACCCGCTGGCGGCTTCGGAAAAAATGATATCGACGCCGACCGCCGCGGGTCCGGCGGCGGCGATCCGTTCGAATAGGCGGGCCGTTTGCGCCCGCGGCCAGGGCCACGTCCCGAACTCGGCGACGCTCGCCTCATCGATCGCCACAATGACCACCGGTTCAGAAATCCGCTGCCGTGGCCAAACCTGATTGAGCGCATCGAACCAGTTGGGCCCGAGATTGGCGAACACCCCTGGCTGAAAGCTCAAGGAAAACAGGCCGATAAGCGCGCCCGCCGCGCACAGGCCAAAACCGCGCCAGGCCAGAAGGCAATCCAGCGTGACCCGCGCGATCGAAGCAGCCCATGTCATGGGCTAAAGCGCGACGGTCAGACCGTCATAAGCGGCCAATACCTCAAGAACCGGGTGCCCCGGATAGGCGTCCCTTCGAATCTCTTCGTAGCGCCGGGTATCAGACAGGATTTGGTCGATCCGCTGGTCGTCATAAACCGGCTCGTGATGAAATAGCGCCAGCCGTTTGACGCCCGCCCGCTGGCAAAGCTCGACGCCGACGATATTGGAGGAATGCCCCCAATCCTCCTTCAGGGAGACCGCGTCCGCAAGCGAATACATGGCGTCGAAAACCACGAGGTCGGCCTTGTCGAAGAAATCGACGAAGCCTTGCCCTGCCGCCTCATCCTCGATCCGGTGTTCGGAATCGCTGGAATAGACGAAAACCGCGTCCTCCGCCTGGATCCGGTAGCCATAGGAATCTCCCGCATGCAATTGCAGCTTCGGGGTCACCGCGGCGCCGGCGATTTCGACTGTCTCGCCTGCCGTCAGTTTGCGGAATTCGATCTTCGCGCCGAGGAATGAAAAATCGACGGGGAAATTCGGCGCCTGATTCTGGCGCCGGAAGGATGCTTCAATATCGTCATGGCAGCCGTAAATGATGATCCTGTTGCCTGGAATGAAAGCTGGCGGAAAGAACGGAAAGCCCATGAGATGGTCCCAGTGCAGATGGGACATCAGCACATGGTAGGTCTGGCCCGCGCCTGGTCCGAACTTGCCGAGCATCGCCCCGCCGAGCCGCCGGGCGCCGGATCCGAAATCGCAGAGCAAATGTTCCTTGCTCGCCAGACCGACCTGCAGGCAGGGCGAATCGCCGCCATAGGTATTCGCCGTCCAGAATGGCTGCGCGTCGAGGAAGGCGTCGATCGCGGCTTCATCCTTGAAAACTTTTCCGGACGCCGCCCGCAACAAGGCTCGGGCCTTCTGGCGAATGTGCGAGCTCTGCATCGGCGTCGGCAGCGACCCGCGCGTGCCCCAGAACGTGACCTCCATGTCAGGTTTCCCCTCTAAGCCTGCAATTCGCCGACGGCTGCATCGAGCGTTTCGAAGGCCGGCAGAATGCTGTCGAACCGGCTGATCCGAAACACCTCCGCAACAGTCGGCTGCATGGCGGCGACGGCAATACGGCCTTTCTGGGCCTTCACCTTCTTTGAGGCGAGCCGCAAAGCCCGCAAGCCGACGCTCGAGACATAGTTCACGCCCGAAAGCTCAACGACGATGCTATCGCCGCCTTCCGAACAGCCTGCAAGATGCGGCTCCAGCGCCTTCTGAAAAGCCTCGGCGGTTTGATGATCGATCCGCCCAGACGCAGCGAGCACCACGACGGACCCCTCGCGTCGTTCAACGAGTTCCATAGTCTTCCCCCTGCTTCCTCATCCCCACTCGGGCGCATCCGCCCCGTTCCAGCACACGCTTCCGTCGCGCCGCTGGACTCGTTCTCCGCCCCGGAGTATCGCCAAAGCGCGCCGTCGGCGCTAGGCCGGTTGCATTTAATTTCGCCGCCGCCTGACCGCAGCCGCAAGGGCGCTTCTCTCCCATGATGATCGCATTCGATGCCTGATCCCATGCCCCCAGATCAGGACAAGCCGGCGCTCGGGATCGCCTTGATGGTGCTCGCGCTCTTCCTGCTTTCATCCATGGACGCCATTTCGAAGCATTTGACCGAGAGCTTGGCCATCCCGCAGATCCTGGCGGTCCGGTTCTGGATCTTTCTGACCTTCGCCTCCGTGCTGGCGGGCCGCGCCGGGTTCAGACGCACCGCGCGCTCGGCCCGGCCGCGGATGCAGCTCGTTCGCGCCTTCATCCTCGTCGTCGAGATGTCGGCTTTCATCTTCGCCTTCAGCCGAATGCCGCTTGCCGACGTCCATGCGATCGCCGCGGTATCGCCCCTGCTGGTGATGGCATTGGCTGCGCTCTTTCTCGGCGAGCGGATCGGCCCCCGGCGCTGCTTCGCCGTCGGCCTTGGGTTTGTCGGCGTGTTGATCATCATTCGCCCCGGTCTCGGCGTCTTCGATCCGGTTTCCCTGATCGCGCTTGCCGCAGCGGGCGGCTGGGCGGTCTATCAGGTCCTGCTGCGCGCAGTCGCCGCCCATGATTCTGCCGAAACGACCACGCTGTTCACGGCCGCCGTCGGCTTGATCTGCTTTTCCAGCATCGCGCCGTTCGTCTGGCGGTCGCCCACGCCCGATGCATGGCTCTGGCTGGTCGCGATCGGCATCCTCGGATCGGTCGGCCATTTCCTGCTGCCGGCCGCATATAAACTGGCGCCGGCGTCGACGCTGCAGCCATTCGGTTACACCATGCCAGTCTGGGCGGTATTCATGGGCTGGCTCGCATTTGGCGATGTTCCGGACGTCTGGACCTTCGTCGGCGGCGCGATCGTCATCGCCAGCGGCCTATATGCGCTTCGCCGCGAGCGGGTCGCGAAAGCCGTCGAGCCGCCAGCAGCACGAATCTAGAAGCGGCAAAGTTATCCACACCCCGATCAAGCGCACTGCGGCCGCAGCGGCTTCGGCGTCAACCGTTCGTTAAGCATTTTTGGCCGAAATGCTTCTTGCACGGGTCAAGGGGGCTTTCGTTGTGAATGGACTATCTGTTCGGGTCAGCCGGTGGGCTGCCGGTTTATGCGGACTGGCGTTTGGGCTGACGCTGGGCGCTGTAGGCAGCATGGCGATCGCGGCTGCGCTACTCTAGCACTTTCAAGCTGCTCGCGGGGCGACCCAGAGCGAGGTCGAGCGCGCGACGATACGCCCGTCCCGGTCAAAGGCTGCTGAAGCAGCCTGGCGCTTGCGGCCCTGCCACTCTGCGGGACCGTCGCCGGCCCATGCGACGATCGCATAGGCTGCTCCCGGCTCGATCGGCCGGACGATTTCGACAGCGTACTGCGCCGTGTAAGCCAGCGGAACCGCCCCATCCGCGCTGACATAGCAGCCAGCCGCGCAATCGAGCGCCGCCCAGATCACTCCCGGATCGACAACGCCCGCCCGATCAATCGCCCAACTGGGCGGCGACCAGTCGCAGCCATAGCGGCCGTCGCTCAGCCGGCCGACATGAACGCCCATCGACCCGCTGCGTAATCCGCAGGAAAAGCAGTGGGGCACGGGATGGGTCCGGCGCGCATAAACGAACGTCCTCCGCGCCGCCGCGGCATCCTCCACCCGCACCGACGCCGTGTCCTGAAACGCTGGCGTCCATCGGGCCGCTTCCATGATCGCGCCGCCGTCGTCCTGGCGAGGATCGCACAAGCGCCAAAGATCGACGCCATCACGAACCACGGCGAGATCGGTCTCCAGCGGAATGGGGCGCAGCAAGCGGATCGTCACCGGACCATCGGCGCATGCGGCGAGCTTCGAGGCCGTCCATCCGCCTTGTCCCTGATCGGTCGGACCCTGGAAGAATGCGCCGATACGGATAACGCCGATCGGATCGCTCACAGCAGGTCGCGCAGCATGGCGACCAGGGGCTTGTCGGCGGGCGGCATCGGATAATCCTGCATTTCCTCAGGCAAAGCCCAGGCCAGGCGCTGGCCTTCCTGGCCCGAAGGGCGGCCCTGCCAGACCCGGCAAACATAAAGCGGCATCAACAGATGAAACGTCTCGTAAGTGTGGCTCGCGAAGGTGAACGGCGACAGGCAAGAGGCTTCGGCGTCGATGCCGAGCTCCTCCTTCAACTCGCGGATCAGCGCCGTTTCCGGCGTCTCGCCAGGATCGACCTTGCCGCCCGGGAATTCCCAGAGCCCGGCCATCTGCTTGCCCGGCGGGCGCTGCGCCAGGAGCGTGCGGCCGTCGCGGTCGATCAAGGCGACCGCGACGACGAGCAGGGTCGGAATGCCGCCCTCCATCAACTGCGGTAATCTCCGTTGATTTCGATATAGCCGTGGGTCAGATCGCAAGTCCAGACCGTGGCGCGGCCGCGGCCAAGCCCGATATCGACATCGATTGCGATCTCCTTGCCGCGCATATGCGCGGCGACTGGGCCTTCGTCAAACCCCTCGACCACCATGCCGCTCGCCGTGATCTCGACGCCGCCGATTGCGATCTTGAGCTTGTCGCGTTCGGCCTTGGCGCCGGACTTGCCGACCGCCATGACGATCCGACCCCAGTTCGGGTCCTCGCCCGCGATGGAGGTCTTGACGAGCGGCGAATTCGCGATCGCGAGCCCGATGGTTTTCGCGGCCCCCGCCGACGTGGCGCCCGACACGCGGATTTCGATGAACTTCGATGCGCCCTCCCCGTCCCGAACGACCTGTTGGGCGAGATCGAGGCAAATCTCCTGCAGCGCGCGCTTGAAGTCCTTGAGCGCCGGATCGCCGGCCGACTGCGGCACGGCATTGCCCGCCTTGCCCGTCGCCGCCAGCAGCACCGTGTCGGAGGTCGAGGTATCGCTATCGACCGTGATGCAATTGAAGGTCTTCTCGACCGCACGGGACAGCAAGGCTTGCAGAATGGGCTGCGGGATCGCCGCGTCGGTCGCCATGTAGCCCAGCATCGTCGCCATGTCCGGCGCGATCATGCCCGATCCCTTGACCATGCCGTTCAAGGTCACGGCCGCGCCGCCGATCTTCGCCTGCCGGGTCGCGACCTTGACGAAGGTATCCGTCGTCATGATCGCAGCCGCGCCGGCGGCCCAGCCATCGGCGCTCAACTTTGCCGGCAAAGCCTCGACGCATTTCGGAATGGCGCCGACAGGCACCACCTGACCGATCACGCCGGTCGACGAGACATACACCTCGTCGGCCTGGCATTGCAGCGCCCGCGCCGCTGCTTCCACCGTCTGCATGACCGTCATATCGCCGGCGCGCCCAGTGAAGGCGTTGGCGTTGCCGGCATTGACCACGACCGCGCGCGCCCGGCCCCCGGCCTTGAGCGCGTCGACACACTGCTCGACCGGGGCCGAGCGGGTCTTGGACCTGGTCACCACGCCCGCCATGACGGAGCCAGGATCGAACGTCATCAGCATGACGTCGTCCCGGCCCTTGTAGCGGATGCCGCTATTCATCGCGGCGATCTTCACGCCGTCGATCGGCGGCAGTTTCGGCTGGCTGGCGGGCGCCAGCGGAGATGTCTTCAACATGGCAGTCTTTCTCTCTATCGAGCTATCGATCGCACAGGACGGATCGGATTAGCGGTCGCAATCGGTATTCGGCAAGGGCGCGCCATTCGGCCCGAACCGCTCGACGACGGCGTTCTGGCGCAGGCCCTGGAGCGCGCTGATCATCGCCTCGGTGCGCAATTGCTCCTCAAGTTCGTCGCGGACCTCGTAGTACGCGGGCGGCGGCCCGGCGCGGGTATCTTCTACCTTGATGACATGCCAGCCGAAACGGGTCTCGACCGGCTTATCGGTGAATGCGCCCTTCGCCAGGGCGAACGCCGCGTCCGCGAACGGCTTGACCATCTGCTTGTGCATGAAGAAGCCGAGATCGCCGCCGCTCTTGCCGCTGGGTCCGACGGAATGCTGCTGCGCCAGCGTCGCGAAATCCGCGCCGCGCTGCAGCTCTACAATCAGGGCGGCGGCTTCAGCCTCGGTCTTGACCAGAATATGCCGGGCGCTGACCTGGCTGATACCCGCTTGCGCCATCGCTTCATAGCGTCGGCGGAGCGTGACCTCGTCGGAAGCGTCGGCCGCGACTTTGCCGAGGAAGGCGCCTGCCAGAACATTCGCCCGCGCTTCCGCGAGCCGGGCCTGAATTTCCGGCTGCTGCTCCAGGCCAAGCTGCAATGCGGCCCGGGACGCCAGTTCCTGATCGATCACCCGGTCGAGCACGGTTACGTAATAGGCTTCCGGGGCAAGCTGGCCGAGATCGCGGTTATAGGTCGCAAGCGCGCGCTTCAGCCGGTCCATGGTAATCGCCTCGCCATTGATCCGCGCGACGACGGTGGCGCCGTCGCCCGGCATAGCCGCCGGGGCGGGTATTCCAGGCTGCTGTGCGGCGGCGGGCGACGCCATCCCGAACAGAATGGCCGCGCCGACCACAATAAATCCGCCGCGCATGGGCGTCTCCTCAATTGAATTCCACGTGATGCATGACCGCGACCGGCAGCCGCTTCGTTGACAGGGCCGCAGGGCGCACTTATCTGTCAACCCTACGCGATCCAGGCGATTTTTAAAGATTGCATAGACAGGGTTCCGGCCCCACGGCTCCAGGAAATCGAGGCATTCATGATTGGCGCAATCGTTAAGCGCGTTTTTGGTTCGGCCAACGACCGATACGTTAAGACGCTGCGCAGCGTCGTCACCGCCGTCAATGCGCTCGAATCGGACTACGAGGCGCTCTCGGACGACGAGATTCGCTGGCTGACGGCGAAGTTCCGGGCGCGGCTCGACGGCGGCGAAAAGCTCGACGCGCTCGTGCCCGAGGCGTTCGCGGCCGTCCGCGAAGCCGCCAAGCGCGCGCTGGGCCAGCGCCATTTCGATGTGCAGTTGATGGGCGGCCTCGTGCTGCACAACGGCATGATCGCGGAAATGAAGACCGGCGAAGGCAAGACTCTGGTCGCGACGCTGGCGGTCTACCTGAACGCCATTCAGCAAAAAGGCGTGCATGTCATTACGGTGAATGACTATCTGGCGAAACGCGACGCCGGATGGATGAGCGCCGTCTACAACTTCCTCGGTCTCTCGGTCGGGTGCATTGTCCATGGCCTGATGGACGACGAACGCCGCCGGGAATACGCCTGCGACGTCACCTATGGCACGAACAACGAGTTCGGCTTCGACTATCTCCGCGACAACATGAAGTTCCGCCTGGACGACATGGTGCAGCGGCCGTTCAATTTCGCCATCGTCGATGAAGTTGATTCGATCCTGATCGATGAGGCCAGAACGCCGCTGATCATCTCCGGCGCCGCTGAGCAGTCGTCCGAACTATATCGTCTGGTCAATGACGTGGTCCGCCATGTCACGCCCGAAGACTATGAAAAGGATGAGAAAGCGCGCGCGGTCGGCATGACCGACGTCGGCACGGAAAAAATCGAAGCCGCGCTGAAGGAAGCTGGCATCCTGAAGGAAGGCGGGCTCTACGACATCGTCAACGTCTCCATCGTGCACCACGTCAATCAGGCGCTCCGGGCGCAGACCCTGTTCGAGCGCGATACCGACTACATGGTCCGGGACGGCAAGGTCGTCATCATCGACGAATTTACCGGCCGCGCCATGGAAGGCCGCCGCTATTCCGAGGGTCTGCATCAAGCCCTTGAAGCCAAGGAAGGCGTCGAGGTCCAGGTCGAGAACCAGACGCTCGCGTCGATCACGTTCCAGAATTACTTCCGGCTCTACCCGAAGCTCGCCGGCATGACCGGCACGGCCATGACCGAAGCGGGCGAGTTCGAGGAAATCTACAAGCTGCGCGTCGTCGAAATTCCGACCAATGTCAACGTGATGCGGAAGGATTTTGACGACGAGGTTTATCGGTCCATGGCCGAAAAGAACCGGGCGATCGTCAAGGAAATCCAGGAACGCCATACCAACCGCCAGCCGATCCTCGTCGGCACGGTATCCATCGAAAAATCCGAGGGGCTCTCCGGGCATCTCGATAAGGCCGGCATCCCGCATCAGGTCCTGAACGCGCGCTATCACGAGCAAGAGGCCAAGATCATCGCGCTGGCCGGCAAGCCCGGCGCGGTCACGATCGCGACCAACATGGCCGGACGCGGCACGGACATTCAGCTTGGCGGCAATCGCGACATGATGCGCGAAGCCCAATTGGCGGACGTCACGGACGAAGCCGAACGCGAACGCATCATCGAAGCGATCGACACGGAGATCGCGGCCGACAAGAAAATCGCCCTCGCCGCCGGCGGGCTCTTCGTGCTTGCGACAGAACGCCACGAGAGCCGGCGCATCGACAACCAGCTTCGCGGCCGGTCGGGCCGCCAGGGCGACCCGGGCGCCTCGAAATTCTATATCAGCCTCGAAGACGATCTGATGCGCATCTTCGGCTCGGAGCGCATGGACAGCGTGCTGCGCCGGCTCGGCCTCAAGGACGACGAAGCGATCGTGCACCCCTGGATCAACCGGGCGCTCGAAAAGGCGCAAGGCAAGGTCGAGGCGCGCAATTTCGAAATCCGCAAGAACCTGCTGCGCTTCGACGATGTGATGAACGATCAACGGAAGGTCGTCTACGAACAACGCCGCGAAATCATGGATGCCGACGACGTCCGCGATGATGTCGAGGACATGCGCCGGCAGGTCGTCGAAGACCTTGTCGCGTCCCACATTCCGCCGAACGCCTTGCCGGACCAATGGGATGCGATCGGCCTGCAGGCGGCGCTGCTCGCCAATCTCGGCCTGGAATACTCGGTCCCGGAATGGGCTCAGGAAGAAGGCATCGCGGATGAGGAAATCCGGGATCGCATTCTGGGCGACATTGATCGTCGGCTCGCCGAGAAGGCCGCGAATTTCGGCCCTGACATGATGCGGTTCGCCGAGAAGAGCGTGCTCCTGCAATTGCTCGATCAGGTCTGGAAGGAACATCTGCTAGCGCTGGATCATCTCCGACAGGGCATCGGCCTTCGGGCCTACGCCCAACGCGATCCCTTGAACGAATACAAGCATGAAGCCTTCGAGCTGTTTGAAACCATGCTTGGGCGCCTGCGCAGCATCGTGACGGCCTCTTTGCTGCATCTCCAGATCCAGGCGCCCGTGCCGGAGCCCGGGCCGATGACCCAGCCGGGCCCCATGCGCGAAGAGCATCCCGAGGCCGAGCCGATGTTGAGCGGCGACGGGGCTGAACCGCCGCGCCGGTCGCTGCAGGAGCCGCGCCAGTCGCGCACGGTCCACAATGCGGCGGTCGATCAGAACGATCCGGCCACATGGGGCCGCGTCCCCCGGAATGAGCCCTGCCCTTGCGGCTCCGGTAAGAAATACAAGCACTGCCACGGCAAGGTCTGAAACACGCTGACGCCAAGGGGCGACCGTGCGAGCCGTAGCCCCGTCGACCTCATGCCGCCCAGACTGAAGATCGGCCTCAGCTTGCAACGCTGAACGAACCTGCTTCACATCTTTTTAGTTAGGATGCTAATATATAGCGTCGCAATTATGTGCGTCCCCGTAAAGTGGATATGGACGGCATGGCGTATCCGCCTTCTTTCGGCCGACAGGTTGGGCATCTCGCCCGTCTCTGGCGAACCGAGCTCGATAATCGACTGCGGCCATTAGGGCTGTCGCAGGCTCGCTGGCTGCTGCTCGTGCATCTGCACGAGGCGCCGGAGGACGGCATGGCGCAGCTGGACCTGGCGGAACGCGCCGGCGTCACCGGGCCGACGCTTGTCCGCCAGATCGACCAGCTTGAGAAAGCGGGGCTGGTCAACCGCCGGGAGGACCAACAGGACCGGCGGGTCAAGCGGGTGCGATTGACGGCGCTGGGGGAAGCCAAGTTCCATGTCGTCGATGAGATCGCGACGTCGTTGCGCCAGGAGGTCCTGAGCGACGCGGACGCCGCCGAGCTGCAAGCCGCCGACGCTTTGACGCGGCGCCTGATCGCGCGGTTTGAAACGCTGGCGAAAGCGCCGGCAGAGGAGATAGCCTGAAATGGCGGAAGCGCCCACGAAGCCCGAAGAACCTGCCCAGATCGCGCCGCCGCCCACTGCGCGCCGCGGCCGCTTTCGGCAAAGCTCGAAACTCCTCAGGAATGCGGTCATCGGGCTCGTGGCCCTTATCGCTATCGGCTTCGCCGCCCGGGAAGTCATGCTGCGCATGACCCATGTCTATGAATATGACGCCCGTGTCGTGACCGATCATGTCACTGTCGGCAGCCGGGTTGACGGCATGCTGAAGACACTGATCGTCGATGCCGGACAGACGGTCGCAGCTGGCGAACTTCTGGCGCAGATCGACGACAAGATTCAGATCTACGAACTTGAAGCGCTCCGCGCCGAGCTTGCCGCCATCCGCACCGAACGCGGGCAATATGCCGCCAAGACCGATATGGTCACCCGTCAGACCGACAGCCGCTATCAAACCCGCTTGACCAGCGTCCGCGCCCAACAGGCCAGGCGCGATTCGCTGTCAGCCGACCTGACGCTGGCGAAGCAGGAACTTGCGCGGTTCCAAAATCTGTTTGAGCGGCGCGTCATCGCCAAGGCGCGGCTGGACCGGGCGCAAGCGGATGTGTCCCGCCTGCTGAGCGAAGTGCGGCGCGCGGACGCCGAGATCGCCTCGTCTCGCGGCGAGGCGGCGGAAGCGGAAGCGGACAAAGGCGAACTCACCGTAATCGAGCGCGAGCTTGCCAGCCTGGCCTTTCGGGAGGCGCAATTGGGCGCGCAGATCGCCCGTCACGAAGCCCTGATCGAGCAACGCGCCGTCAGGGCGCCCAAGGCGGGCATCATCGACCGCGTCTTCATCGAGCAAGGGGAATTCGTCGGCGAAGGCCGGCGCCTGCTGATGATGCACGACCCGGAGGATGTCTGGATCGAAGCGAACATCAAGGAAACTCAGGTCAGGCGCCTCAAGGTCGGCCAGCGGGTCGAAGTGACGGTCGACGCCTTCCCCGACGACAAGTTTGTCGGTCGGGTCGCACGGATCGGCACGGCGGCGACCTCGCGTTTCGCCCTTCTGCCAACGCCAAATCCAAGCGGGAATTTCACCAAGGTGACCCAACGCATTCCGGTCAAGATCGTGTTCGTCGAGCAGCCCCGCCAGCTTGCGCCAGGCATGATGGTCGAGGTCGATATCAACGTCGCCGAAGCCTTGTAAGCTGCAATGGCGATTGCCGCCGGCCAAAGCTATCAGCACTACACGGAGACTGAGCGCTGGCTGATGACAGGCTCCGGCCTGATCGGCATGATCGCCATGGTGCTGTCGTCGACCAGCGTCAACACGGCCGTGCCCGCCGTCATGGGGGCCTTCGGCGTCGGCCAGGATCAGGCGCAGTGGCTCTCCACCGCCTATTTCGCCGCCATGACCGGAGCAATGCTGCTGACGTCCTGGCTGCAGCAGCGCTTCGGCCAGCGCGCCGTGTTCCTGGCGACCATGGCGGCTTTCGTCAGCGGGTCGTTCCTGGCGGCTGGCGCGCCGGATATGAACACGATCATCGTGGCGCGGGTCATCCAGGGCTTCTGCGCCGGTTTGATCCAGCCCTTCACCATGGCGATCATCTTCACCGTGTTTCCGCCGGAACGCCGGGGCGCGGCCATGGGCATGTTCAGCCTGGGGGTCGTCCTCGCCCCGGCCCTCGGCCCCGCGCTTGGCGGCATCGTCACGGACGAACTTGGCTGGCGCTACGTGTTCCTGCTGCCGCTGCCCATGGCGTTCGGCGCGGCCCTGGCCGGCGGCGCCTTCCTGCCCTCGGGCAGCACGACCATGACCCGACGCTTCGATTGGGCCGGCCTGTTCTTCATGGCATGCGCCCTTGGCTTGCTGCTGGACGGCATGGCGAGCGGCCATCGTTTCGGCTGGTCGTCGGATCGGATCGTGCTTGAGCTGACGCTTGGCGTCCTCTCGACCCTGATATTCATCTGGCGCCAGCTCACGGCCAAGGCGCCGATGCTGGACTTGCGCCTCTACGCCAATCCGCGCTTCGCCTCCGCCGCCGTCGTCGGGATCATCTTCGGCTTCGGGATGTTTGGATCGATCTACGCGATCGCCGTCTTCATGCAGCAGGTCCAGGGCTTCTCCGCGACGAAGGCCGGCGTCGCCCTGATCCCGGCCGGGATGCTGATGGTCGTGATGTTCCCGACGGCCGGGCGCCTGGTCGACCGGTTCCCGGCCCATATCCTGATCATGGCCGGCCTGTTCTGGTTCGGCGTCGGCTTTCTTTTGATGTCGGTCTCGGACGCCAATACGCCATATTGGCTTTTCGTCTTCTTCACGCTGGTCAACCGCTTCGGGCTTTCCCTGATCATTCCCTCGCTGAATACCGGCGCGCTCCGATCGCTGAGACCGGAGCAGGTCAGCCAGGGGGCCGGCATGGTGAACTTTGTTCGGACGCTCGGCGGCGCCGCTGGCGTCAACCTGATGGTGGTCTTTCTGGAAAGCGCCACGGCGGTCCACGTCCAGACCATCGCCGCCAGCCAGACGCCCGACAATTCGGCCAGTCAGGAATTGCTGGCGATCACGGCCGGGTTGATGCGCGACGCCGGCGTTTCGGCCGCGGACGCATCGGCGGGCGCGCTGCTCTATCTGGGCGACGCAGTTTACGCTCAGGGCCACACGCAAGGCTTTCAGGACACATTCATGCTGACGGCCGCGATCGCCGCGGCGGCGCTCATTCCCGCCTACATCATGGGCCGCCGCAGCAAGCCGAAGGCCTGATCGACCGAGCGATCTCGAACCGACTATCGACGCTCAGGCGATCCCTCCGAGCTTCTTCGGTTTCGGCCCGCCAGTCGCCCAGTCAAGCAGTTCCGCCGTATGCACGACCGGCGCGCCGGCGGCGCCTTGCAACTGGGTCATGCAGCCGATGTTTCCGGCGGCGATCGCATCCGGCTTCAGTTTCGCCAGATTGGCGGCCTTGCGCGCTTTCAGCCGCCCGGCGATTTCCGGCTGCAGAATGTTATAGACCCCCGCCGAGCCACAGCAGAGATGCGGCTCCGCCGGGGTCATGACCCGGAAGCCCGCGTCCTCCAGCAAGGCTTTCGGCTCGTCCTTCAATTGCTGGCCGTGCTGCATCGAACAGGCGGAATGATAGGCCAGGCGAAGCATTTCTGGCGGGCGCGGGTTTTTGAGGCCGATCTCGAGCATGACCTCGACAATGTCCCGCGTGATCGCCGAAACCGCCTGAGCTTTCGCCGCATAGGCCGGGTCTTCGCGCAGCATGAAGCCATAATCCTTGACGCTCGTACCGCAGCCGGAGGCGTTGATCACGATCGCGTCCAGCCCCTCGCCCTCCATTTCGGCGGTCCAGGCGTCGATATTCTGCCGGGCGGCGGCATGGCCGGCCTCGGCCTTGCCCATGTGATGAACAAGCGCCCCGCAGCAGCCGGCGCCCCTGGCGACCGTCACCTCGACGCCGTGGCGTTGCAGCAGGCGGATCGTCGCTTCGTTGATGGCCGGGTCCAGCGCTTGCTGGGCGCAGCCGGCGAGCAGCGCGACGCGCTTGATGCGCGTCCCCTCGGCCCGGTGCACGCCAGGCCCCTCGATCGGCGACCGGGGCGGGATGGACGCGGGCGTCAGGCGCAGCATCGCCCCCAGCCGGCCGGGAGCGAACCGGGCGAATGGCCGGGCGAACCACGCCGCCGCCAAGGCCGCGCGGAAGCGGTTCGGATAAGGCAGGATATGCGGCAGCGCCGCCCGCAGCGCGCGGTCCAGGAAGGGCCGCTTGAAGGTCTTCTCGACGTGATGCCGGGCATGGTCGATCAGGTGCTGATAGTGCACGCCCGATGGGCAGGTCGTCATGCAGGAGAGACAGGACAGGCAGCGATCAAGATGCTTGACGACCGTCGCCGTCGCCGGGCGGTCGTTCTCCAGCATGTCCTTGATCTGGTAGATGCGGCCGCGGGGGCTATCCAGTTCATCGCCAAGCAGGACGTATGTCGGGCAGGTCGCCGTGCAGAAGCCGCAATGCACGCAGGTTCGCAGAATCTTCTCCGATTCCGCCACGTCCGCGTCTTGAAGCTGGGCTAGCGTAAAATTCGTTTGCATCCAGGCCAGATACCTCGTGCGGGACTTGAGCGTCGCGTGAGGTAACCGGAGCGGCAAAGATTATGCAAGCAGCCTTTCCGCCAAGCGGGCGGGCCGCGCCGTCAGTCTTAGCCCTGGCGAGCTTTGAACTTCCGGACTTCCTTGTTGATGACGTAGATGCGGCCGCGACGGCGCACGATCTGGCTCGCGCGATGGCGGTTCTTAATCGTCTTCAAGGAGCGCACGACCTTCATGGGACCAGCCTTCAATTCATCACAACAAAGACGCGCCGAACCGTCCGGTTGGCGCGCGATGGGGCTAGATACAAGACGCGCATGGGCCCTGTCAAACCCAAAGCGGCGTATCGGGGCCTCTGCGCGGCGAAAAGCGGCGCTATATCGCCTTCGCCCGCTCACGCAATACGAACTTCTGGACCTTCCCTGTCGATGTCTTCGGCAAGGGGCCGAACACCACATGGCGCGGGCATTTGAAGCTCGCCAGATTCTTCCGGCAGAACTGAATGATGTCCTCGACGCTCGGCGCCGTGACGCCGTCCTTGATCTCGAGAAACGCGCAGGGCGTCTCGCCCCATTTCTCGTCCGCCTTGGCGACGACCGCGGCCTCGGACACGGCGGGATGCCGATAAAGCACCTGCTCGACCTCGACCGAGGAGATGTTCTCGCCGCCGGAAATGATGATGTCCTTCGACCGGTCCTTGATCCCGACATAGCCGTCTTCGTGCATGACGCCGAGGTCGCCGGAATGGAACCAGCCGCCGGCGAACGCCGCGTCCGAGGCCTTGGGGTTCTTGAGATAGCCTTTCATGACGATGTTGCCCTGCATCATCACTTCGGCGATGGTTTCGCCGTCCCGCGGCGCGGCTTGCATGCTCTCCGGGTCGATCACGTCCAGCCCGTCCAGCATCGCATAGCGCACGCCCTGGCGCGCCTTGACGGCTGCGCGGTCGGCGGGCGGCAGGTCGTCCCACGCTTCGTGCCAGGCGCAGACCACGCTGGGGCCGTAGGTTTCGGTCAAGCCATAGACATGGGTCACATCGAAGCCTTGCGCCTCCATCTTCTCCAGGGTCGATGGCGGCGGCGGCGCGGCAGCGGTCATGATCTTGACCGTGTGATCGAAGTCCCGGCGGTCGCCCGGCGCCGCGTTCGCGATCAGGTTCAGGACAATCGGCGCCCCGCAGAGATGGTCGACCTTATGATCGGCGATCGCGTCGAAGATCGGCTTGGCGCGGACGGCGCGCAGGCAGACATGGGTCCCCGCCTGCAGCGCGATGGTCCAGGGAAAGCACCAGCCGTTGCAATGGAACATCGGCAACGTCCAGAGATAGACCGGATGCTGCGGCATCGACCAGGTGATCGCGTTGGCGGCGGCGTTCAGATAGGCGCCGCGATGGTGATACACGACGCCCTTCGGGTCGCCCGTCGTGCCCGAAGTATAATTCAACGAGATCGCATCCCATTCGTCGTCGGGCGCGCGGTAAGAAAAGCCTGGATCGCCGCCCGCGATGAAGGCCTCGAAATCGGATTCGCCTATCCGTTCGCCGGGGCCGTCATATTCGGGATCGTCGATGTCGATGACGATTGGCCTGACCTTGGCGCTTGCCAGCGCTTCTCGCATCACGCCGGAGAACTCGCGGTCGACAAACACCACATCGGCCTCGCCATGGTCCAGGATGAAGCCGACGATCGCCGCGTCGAGCCGGGTGTTGATGGTGTTGAGCACGGCGCCTGTCAGCGGCGCGCCGAAATGCAGTTCCATCATCTCCGGCGTGTTGGAGGCCATGACCGCGACGGTGTCGCCCTTGCCGATGCCGCGCTTCGCCAGCGCATCCGCCAGCCGGTGACAGCGCTCCCGCGTTTCCGCCCACGTCATCCGCCGCCCGCCGTGAATGACCGACAGCCTGTCGGGATAGGTCCAGGCCGCCCTTTCCAGGAACTGCAGCGGGGTCAGCGGCTGATAGTTCGCAGGGTTCTTGTCCAGATGCGTGTCGTAGGGGCTTGGCGATTTCGGCATGGGGCTTACAGTCCGGTTCCGGGCGCGACGAAGGTCCGCTACTCTATCGCCATCTCATGGCGGCGGGTCAACGATTTCAGCGAGGCGGAAGCGCGTGCAGATAATCCCCTTCGAAGCGGCGCTCGGCGCGGAAATCACCGAGCTCGATGCGGCCATGGCGCTGGCGCCTGCGGCCAAGGCGGCGCTTCGGGATGCGCTCGACGCGCATCTCGTCCTGCTGCTCCGCAATCAGTCGCTCGACGATCCGACGCTTCAGAGGTTCTCTGAAATCTTTGGCGAACTGGATCCCCCTGGCCCCAATCCCTATGGCGCGCCATTCCTGCCGGCGTTTCCGATGATCAACGTGATCTCGAACATCGTGGAAGGCGGGCGGCCGGTCGGCAACCTGGGCGCGGGCGAAGCGGTCTGGCATGCGGACATGACCTATATCGCGGCGCCGCCGAAAGCAGCGATCCTCTATGCGATCGAGGTTCCGGAAGGCCAGGGCGACACCTATTTCGCCAATCAGTTCCGCGCCTTCGAGGCTTTGGATGCGGATTTGCGCGAAGCCACGGCCGGACTGACGCTCGTCCACGACGCCGCGCACAATTCCGCCGGGATGCTCAGGCGCGGTCACGTCGAGCCAGCCGACCCGACGGAGACCGTCGGCGCCCGGCATCCCATCGTCCGCCGGGACAGCCGAACCGGAAACCGCGCGCTCTTCCTCGGACGCCGCCCCCACGCCTACATCGACGGCCTGCCACTCGCGGAAAGCGAGCGCATGCTCGACCGGCTATGGGCGGCCGCGACCCGGCCGGAGCATGTCTGGCGCCATTCCTGGCGGGCGGGAGATCTGCTGATCTGGAGCAATCTCGCCGTGCTGCACCGGCGCGACGCCTTCGACGCCAGCGCGCGGCGCCTGATGCACCGAACTCAGATCAAAGGCGATCAACCGATTATCGAGTGAACGCGATGCGCTCTAGAGCATGACGCGTCCAGGTGGACGCGCGGTCCATGCTCTACTTTATTGATATCGATCAAATTATCCAGTCTCGGGCGTTTCCGCCTAAGACTGGTTTGATCTAGCGATTGATCGCGCGGAAGATTGCGAGCAACAGCACGGCGCCGCCTGTCGCGGTCAGCACCGTCACGAGATTGAAGCCCGTCACCGCGCCGATTCCCAGTTCGCGGCCCACGAAGCCGCCGACCAGGGCGCCTGCGATGCCGATAGCGATCGTGACGATGATGCCGCCGGGATCGCGCCCCGGCATAACCATCTTGGCGAGCGCGCCGGCGATCAGGCCGACGACAATCCAGGCAATCCATCCCATGGTCACACTCTCCTCTGAGGCCTAGAGCTGTAGGCCCGGCTGTGTAAGGTCGATTACAGCATGGCGCGTCCAGACAGGCGCGCCGCCCATGCTCTACCTTATTGATATCGATCGAAATATCCAATCTTCGGCGATTTAGCCTGAGATTGGTTCGATCTAGTGGCGGAACAAGTCTTCGATCGACGGCGCCCTTTTGTTCTCTTCCGGCGGCGCATCGGCAATTTCCAGGCGCGCCCGGTCCTTGGCTTCCAAGGCGTCGCGCTGCTCCGCGGTCAGCTTCGAACGCGCTTTCTCGACAGCGGTCGAAAGCTCCATATAGGTGCAGAGGCCAAGATCGACAGGGTGCCGCGCATGAATATTCGCGCTGTTCCAGTGACTGCGATCGCGCACGGCGCCGATGGTGTTCTTGGTCGTGCCGATCAGTTTCACGATCTGCGAATCGGCAAGCTCGGAATGATTGCGGACCAGCCAGGCGATGCCATCGGGCTTGTCCTGGCGCTTGGCGACCGGGGTATAGCGCGGTCCCTTGGTGCGCTCCGCCGCGCGCGGCACGGAGAGCTTGGACAGCTTCAAGGATTTCGTGGCGTCGGCTTCGCAGGCTGAAATGATATCGCGCGAGAGCTCGCCGGACGTGATCGGGTCGCGGCCCTTGATCCCCTGGCCGATATCGCCGTCGGCCAACGCCTGCACCTCAAGCGGATGCATTTCGCAGAACTCGCCAACCTGCTCGAAGGTCAGTGTCGTGTTGTCGATCAGCCAGACGGCGGTCGCCTGGGGCATGAGCGGACCAGACATGGGGCGAACTCCTCCAAGGTCTCTAATTCGGATCGCGGGTTTCTGCTCGTGGCCAGGATTTCGCCCGACCGCCGCACACCGACGCGTCCGAATGTGTGGGAATAGAAATGTTATGGCGTGTCCATGCGCGAAATGGAAGGGTTTATGCTGGCTTTGGCGATTCGATCCCCGCAATTCACGCTCGACCGTCCCGAAGGCTCTGGGTTGAACGTGCGTTTGCCATGAAGTCGGCGTAGATTGCCGCCATGGCTGAACCAGAACCTCTCCGCCCCTTCCCCGACGCTGCCCATGGCGACGGCGGACCGCCGCACCGTGAGGCGCCCGCCGACATCGGCGTCGAGATGGCGCTGCTTGGCGCGTTGCTCGTCAACAACAGCGCCTTCGACCGCGTTTCGGACCTTATCGGCCCCGAAGCGTTCGCCGATCTGGCGCATCAACGCATTTTCGAGGCGATCCAGCGGCTGATCGAAGGCGGCAGGCAAGCGACCGCGACCACGCTCCGCCGACAATTCGAACAGGAAGAAAGCCTGAAGGACCTTGGAGGCGCGCGCTATCTGGCCGAACTGGCCGCCGGCGCCGCCAATATCATCGACGCGGCCGACTATGCCCGCCTCATCCAGGACCTGTTTCTTCGCCGGCAGTTGATCGATATCGGCACGGGCACCGTCAACGGCGCCTATTCCGCCGACCCGGAAATGGACGCCGAGGGGCTGATCGAAGATGCCGAGCAGAAGCTGTTCGATCTTGCGGTGTCCGGCAACGTCGAATCGGGTTTTCAGCCGTTCAGCGCCTCCCTTCACAAAGCCATCGAGATGGCGGAGACCGCGTTCAATCGCGACGGCCGCCTGACCGGCACGCCGACCGGCTTCAAGCGGTTGAACGACCTTCTGGGCGGTCTGCAACGATCCGACCTGCTGATCCTCGCGGGCCGACCCGGCATGGGCAAGACCGCGCTCGCGACCAACATGGCCTTCAACGCCGCGAAAGCCCGGATTTCCGACGACGACGGCGAACGCGGCCATTCGGTCGCGTTCTTCTCGCTCGAAATGTCGGCCGAGCAATTGGCGTTGCGCATCCTCGCCGAAGAATCGGGCGTGCCTTCGGATCGCGTCCGCCGCGGCCAGATCGAGCAGCACGATTTCGACAAGGTCTTCGAAGCCTCCGAGGAGCTCGCGCGCCTCCGGCTGTTCATCGACGATACGCCGGCGATCAGCGTCTCGGCGCTCCGGACGCGGGCGCGCCGCCTGCTCCGGACCGAGAAGCGGCTCGATCTCATCGTCGTCGACTATCTCCAACTCATGCAGCCGCCGCGCACCGCCCGGACCGACAACCGCGTTCAGGAAATCTCCGAGATCACCCGGGGCCTGAAGGCGATCGCCAAGGAGCTGAATGTCCCGGTGCTGGCGCTCTCCCAGCTTTCGCGCGCGGTCGAGCAGCGGGAAGACAAGCGCCCGCAACTTGCGGATTTGCGCGAATCGGGGTCGATCGAACAGGATGCTGACGTCGTGATGTTCGTCTACCGCGAGGAATATTACCTTGAGCGCAAGGAGCCGCCGGAGGGCGCCGACGACCACGCCCAGTGGCAGGCGGACATGGAGCGCGTGCATGGCCTGGCCGAGGTCATCATCGCCAAGCAACGACACGGCCCGACGGATAAGGTCATGCTGACCTTCGAGGGCGCCCGCACCCGCTTCGGCGACCGTGAAGAACATTCCGGCGACTACCCCGACTATGGCTGACCATGCCGCCTCCGGACGCCTGACCATCGATCTGGAAGCTATCCAGACGAACTGGCGCGCCTTGAATGCCCGGACAGGCGCCAGCGAGACCGGGGCCGTCGTGAAGGCGAACGCCTACGGCCTCGGCGTGGCGGAGGTCAGCCTCGCCCTCTGGCGCGCCGGCGCGCGGCGCTTCTATGTCGCCCAGACGACCGAAGGCGCCGCGCTCCGGCGGCGGCTGCCGGAGGCCGACATCGTCGTCATGGCGCCGATCTTTCCGGAAGCGCTGGCGGCGGCGCGCGCGTCCAGGCTGATCCTCGCCCTGAACGATCCCTTGAGCCTGGCGCAGTGGCGCAAGGATGCGGTCGTCCACGGCGACCTGGCGCCGGCCTGCCTGCACATCGACACAGGCATGACCCGGCTGGGCTTTGACGACGCGATGCTTCCCGGCCTCTGGTCCGACCTGACGCCGAACGAGCGCGCCGCCGTCGTGGAGGTTTCCAGTCATCTCGCCTGCGCCGACATTCCGGATCATCCGGCCAACCGCGCCCAGCTTCGGCGGTTCCAGGCGGCGACGAAGCCGCTGCCGGCTGCCCTGCGGCTCAGTCTCGCCAATTCAAGCGGCATTTTCATCGGCCAGGATTATCATTTCTCCTGCCAACGGCCCGGCATGGCGCTCTATGGCCTCAACCCCCTGCCCAGCAAGCCGAACCCGATGCAGGCCGTGGTGATGCTGGAGGCGCGTATCCTGCAGGTCCGAACCCTGGCCCACGCCGAGACCGTCGGCTATGGCGCGACGGCCGCCGCGCCGACCGGCGCGAAGATTGCAACGATTGCAGCCGGGTATGCTGATGGGCTACATCGGTGCCTCAGTGAGAATGGGGTCGTCTTCATAGGCGGCCGCAAAGCGCCGATCCTGGGACGGGTATCGATGGATTTGACTGCAGTCGATGTAACGGATGTCTCCGACCGCATTTTGGAGAAGGCGCAGTACGCGGAAATCATCGGCCCGCGCCAGACGGCCGATAACCTTGCCGCCCGCGCGGGCACCATCGGGTATGAAATCCTGACCAGTCTGGGCGACCGATATCTTCGCCGTTACGAAGGCGCAGCGCTGTGAACGTCTTGGCGCGTATCGGCGCGGTGGTCCTGGCTTTCTTCGAGGCAGTCGGGCGCGTCGCGATCTTCGCGGGCTCTGCCCTCTATCACTGCATTGCGCCGCCCTTTCACGGGCGCCAGGTGCTGCGCCAGTTGATCGACGTCGGCTATTATTCCCTGCCCGTCGTCGCCTTGACGACGCTGTTCAGCGGCATGGTCCTGGCGCTGCAGAGCTATACCGGCTTCGCGCGCTTTTCCGCCGAGGACGCCGTCGCGAATGTCGTCGTGCTGTCGATGACCCGGGAACTGGCGCCCGTTCTGGCGGGCCTAATGGTCGCCGGCCGCATCGGCGCCTCCATGGCCGCCGAAATCGGCACGATGCGCGTGACCGAGCAGATCGATGCTCTCGCCACGCTTTCGACCCATCCCATGAAATATCTCGTGGCGCCGCGCATCTTCGCCGGGGTCACCATGCTGCCGGTGCTGGTGCTGATAGGGGACGTGATCGGCGCGCTCGGCGGCTATCTCGTCGGGGTCTATCGGCTGGGCTTCAATGCGTCCGCCTACATGCAGCAGACCTGGAACTTCGTCGAAACGATGGACGTCGTCTCTGGCCTGGTGAAAGCTGGGATCTTCGGCTTCATCGTCACGCTGATGGGTTGCTATCACGGCTACAACAGCCGCGGCGGCGCCCAGGGGGTCGGCGTCGCGACGACGAACGCCGTCGTCTCCTCGGCGATCCTCATCCTGATCGCGAACTATTTCGTGACCGAAAGCTTCTTCTCGAAATGAGCGCCCCTCCGAAAATCGCTTTCCGCGACGTCCACCTCGCCTTTGGGCCGAAGCAGGTGCTGAAGGGCGTCGGCCTGGAGGTGCAGAAGGGCGATTCGCTGGTCGTGATCGGCGGTTCGGGCAGCGGCAAGTCGGTTCTCATCAAGACCGTGCTTGGCATCACCACGCCGGATAGCGGCCAGGTTCTAGTCGACGGCGTCGATGTCGTCGGCGCGCGCGGCCGGGACCGCGAGGCGCTGAACAACCGGATCGGCATGCTGTTCCAGGGCGGCGCGCTGTTCGACAGCCTGACCGTCTGGGAGAATGTCGCCTTCGGCCTGATCCAGACCGGCGCCGCGAAGGGCAAGGCCGCGCGGGCGAAAGCGATCGAAACCCTGGCGCGGGTCGGGCTCGACGAAGCGGTCGCGGACCTGTTGCCGGTCGAATTGTCGGGCGGCATGCAGAAGCGCGTCGCCCTCGCCCGCGCGATCGCCGACCAGCCGGAAATCATCTTTTTCGACGAGCCGACGACCGGCCTCGACCCGATCATGAGCGACGTCATCAATCACCTGATCGTCGAATGCGTGCGCGACCTGGGCGCGACGGCGATCACGATCACCCATGACATGCGGAGCGCCCGGACCATCGCCAATAGAGTGGCGATGATCTACGACGGCAAGATCGTCTGGGACGGTCCGGTCGATAAGCTCGACGCCGGTGAAAATCCCTATGTCGACCAGTTCGTGCATGGCCGCGCCGAAGGCCCGATCCAGATGACGGTTCGGCGCTGACGCCCGCGGATGGCGAGATCGGCCTCCCAATTCATCTGTCAGTCCTGTGGCGGCGTACATCGGCGCTGGGCGGGCAAGTGCGATCATTGCGGCGCGTGGAATTCGATCGTCGAAGAAACCGGCGCAACGGCCGCCCCGGTCGGCGGCGCCAAGGCCGCGAGCGTCCGGCGCAATCGGAGCCGCGGCCCCGGCCTTGAACTGGAGCCCCTGAAAGGCGGGACGCCGCCGCGGCCCCGAATTGCGACCGGCATCGCCGAACTGGACCGGGCGCTTGGCGGCGGACTGGTGCAAGGCGGCGCGATCCTCGTCGGCGGGGATCCGGGCATCGGCAAATCGACGCTGTTGCTGCAGGCGATGGGCGGCGTCGCCAATGCCGGCCATGCCGTGATCTATGTGTCCGGCGAAGAGGGCGTCGACCAGATCCGCGGCCGCGCGGAACGCCTGGGCCTCGCCGATGCGCCGGTAGCGCTGGCGGCCGCGACCTCTGCCGACGCGGCGGCTGCGACCATTCAGTCCACGCCGAATTTGAAGCTGATCGTGATCGATTCGATCCAGACCATGTATGTGGAGGGCGTCGAATCGGCGCCGGGCTCGGTCTCCCAGGTGCGCGCGTCCGCCCAGATCCTGATCGCGGCGGCGAAGCGATCGGAAGCAGCCTTGGTGCTTGTCGGCCACGTCACCAAGGACGGCGCGATCGCCGGCCCCCGCGTGCTGGAGCATATGGTCGACGCGGTTCTGTATTTCGAAGGCGATTCCAGCCAGCATTATCGCATCCTCAGAGCGGTCAAGAACCGCTTCGGCCCTGCCGACGCGCTTGGCGTCTTTGAAATGACCGGCGCGGGCCTGCGGGAAGTCCCCAACCCGTCGACGCTGTTTCTCTCCGAGCGGCAGGGCCGCGAACCGGTGACCGGCGCGGCCGTGTTCGCGGGCTTCAGGGGCGCCCGGCCGCTCCTGGTAGAGGTGCAGGCGCTTGTCGGCGCTCCCGGCCCCGGCTCGCCGCGCCGGGCGGTCGTCGGATGGGATTCGGCCAGGCTGGCGATGGCGCTCGCGGTCCTGGAAAGCCGGGCGGGGTTGCCATTTTCCGGCCGGGACGTATTTCTTTCGGTCGCGGGCGGGCTTCGCCTTGAAGAGCCCGCCGCCGATCTCGCCGCCGCCGCCGCCCTGATCTCGGCGCTGCTCGAACGTCCGGCGCCCATGGACTGCGTCTTCTTCGGCGAGCTTGCGCTTTCCGGCGAGGCGCGGCCGACGCCGCAGACCGAAGCCCGGTTGACCGAAGCGGTGCGCCTGGGCTTCGCCCGGGCCGCCGGCCCCGGCGACGCGCGCGTCAAAGGCCTGAAATCCGAGCCGATCCGGCGGATCGACGACCTGGTGACGCTGATCGCCGCAGAGCCCTTGCTTCCCGCGCCGAAACCGGCAGATTGGGACTGAACCGAGCATTGGAGTCCCATGGGCGGCTTGCATACATTTGACCTGATCGTCGCGGGCGTCGTCGCGGCGAGCGCGATCTTAGCGTTCATGCATGGTTTTGTGCGCGAAGTTCTGTCGATCGCGACCTGGGTCGGCGCTGGCGTCATTGCGGTCGCGGGCTACCCGATGGCGCGCGAGCTTGCGGGCGCCTATATCCCGTCGCCGCTGGTCGCGGATATCGCCGCCGGGGCCTTACTGTTCGTCGGCGCCTTCCTGATCCTGGCGATTATCGCGCGGGCTGTCGGCAGGGCGTTCGAAAGCGCCGATGGGCTGGGTCCGATCAACCGCTCGCTCGGGCTGCTCTTCGGCCTGATGCGCGGCGCCCTGGTCATGTCGATCGCGTATCTTGCGCTGTCATGGACCGTGCCGACGCGGGATCATCCAAGCTGGATCGCCGATGCGAAGACGACGCCGTTTCTGCGGGAATTCGCCAGTGTGATCGAGCAGGTCCTGCCGGAGGCATGGCGGGTCAAAGGGCAGGACGCCGCCCAGAGCGCCGAGGAGATCGCTCGGCAAGCCGATCAATATCGGCGCTTGAATACGCCTGAGCCGCAATCGACGCCGCCGGCCAACGCTGGCGGGTATAATGACGCAGAACGCAAAGCGCTCGACGATCTTATCAAGAATCAGCGATAGTGCGGCCCCGTCGCCCGCGCCCTTAGGTCTGGAGACCGAACATGCAGCCGCTAACACGCCTGGACGACGATGCCGATGACGACAAACTCCACGAAGAGTGCGCGATCGTCGGCGTCTGGAATGCGACCGGCGCCGCCAAGCTGACGGCGCTCGGCCTGCACGCCTTGCAACATCGCGGCCAGGAGGCAAGCGGCATCGTCTCCTATGACCGGTCCGAGGGCCGGTTCTACTCCCGCAAGGGCCGCGGGCATGTGGAACGCGTGTTCGGTTCGCCGGAACGTATCGAGGGTCTGCGCGGCGGCGGCGCTATCGGCCATAACCGCTACGCGACGACCGGCGGCGACGATCTTGCCAACATTCAGCCGATGTTCGCCGAATTCGCGTTCGGCGGCTTCGCGGTCGCCCACAACGGCAACCTGACCAACGCCCTCAGGATCCGCCAGCGCCTGGTCAATGACGGATCGATCTTCCAGTCCACGAACGATACCGAAGTCATCATCCACCTGATCGCCCGCAGCGTGCGCTCCTCCCTGGTGGAGCGGGTCGTCGACGCCCTGGGGCAGATGGAAGGCGCTTATTCCCTCGTCACGCTCTCCAGTCAGAACCTGATCGGGATCCGCGATCCGATGGGCGTGCGCCCGCTGGCGCTTGGCCGGCTGCCGGCCCAGAGCGACGGCGTCGATGCCTTTGCGCTCGCCTCCGAAAGCTGCGCCTTCGACATGATCGGCGCCGAGTTCGTCCGTGAACTCGATCCCGGCGAGATGGTCATCATCGATGAGACCGGCGTGCAGAGCTTGCACCCCTTCCCGACAGCGCATCCGCGGCCCTGCATCTTCGAGCAGATTTATTTTGCCCGCCCCGACAGCATCATGGCCGGGCAGTCGGTCTATGAGGCCCGCAAGCGCATCGGCCAGGAATTGGCGCGCGAAAGTTTTCCGGAAGGCGGCGCGGACATCATCGTGCCGGTTCCGGATTCAGGCGTTCCGGCCGCCATCGGTTTCGCGGCGGAATCCGGCGTTCCGTTCGAGCTTGGGATCATCCGCAATCACTATGTCGGGCGGACATTCATTCAGCC
Organism: uncultured Alphaproteobacteria bacterium; assembly: GCA_937891825.1. Taxonomy (GTDB): domain Bacteria; phylum Pseudomonadota; class Alphaproteobacteria; order Bin95; family Bin95; genus VMCJ01. The sequence goes on along the minus strand of CALAHN010000089.1, from coordinate 104,055 downwards.
GACGCAATCGATCCGCGACCTTGGCGTCCGTATGAAGCACAATGCCAACGCCGCCCTCCTGAAGGGCAAGCGCGTCGTTCTGGTCGACGATTCGATCGTGCGCGGCACAACCTCCGCCAAGATCGTCGACATGGTGCGCCGGGCCGGCGCGGCCGAAGTCCATATGCGCATATCCAGTCCCCCGACGACCAACCCCTGTTTCTATGGGATCGACACGCCGGAACGGTCGGAATTGCTCGCGGCCCGTTTCTCCGTCGCCGAGATGGCGGCGGTGATCAAGGCCGATAGCCTCGCCTTTGTCTCGACGGACGGCCTCTACCGCGCCATGGGCGAAGCGGAAGGCCGCAAGGCCAGCCAGCCGCAATATTGCGACGCCTGCTTCACCGGCCAGTATCCGACGCGCCTGGTCGATTCGGAGGCGGGCCTGCTCGGCGGCCCGAACTTCCGGCCCATCGAACAAGCAGCCGAATAATCCGCCATGACGAGCAAGCAACCCCTGGCCGGCCGGGTCGCCCTGGTCGCCGGCGCTTCCCGTGGCCTTGGCGCCGCGGCCGCTGAAGCGCTGGCCGCGGCCGGCGCGACCGTGATCGTCGCCGCGCGCACCCAGGGCGCGCTCGAGGCGTTGCACGACCGAATCGAGAAAGCTGGCGGCAAGGCGGTCATCGCGCCCGTCGATCTGACGAATGCGGCGGAGTCCGACGCGCTCGCGGGCGGCATCGCCGGGCGCTTCGGCAAGCTCGACATCCTGGTGCAGACGGCCGCGATCCTCGGCACGCTGTCGCCGATTTCTCATGTCAGCCCCGAGACTTTCGACCGGGTCATTCAAACGAATTTATCCGCGCAATGGCGTCTCATCCGGAACTTCGAGGCGATGCTGCGCCGGTCGGACGCGGGCCGCGCAATCGTCGTCACATCGGGCGCGGCGGCCGGCGGCCTCGCCTATTGGGCGCCCTATGCCGCGAGCAAGGCAGGGCTCGAAGCCCTGGTTTCCTGCTGGGCCGAGGAGCTGAAGCAAACCCAGCTTCGGGTCAATCTGCTGGATCCCGGCGTAATGGCGACCGAGCTCCGGGCCGAGGCGTTTCCGGGCGAAGACCCGAGCGCGCTCCGCCGGCCGGAGGCGATCGCGCCGATGATCGTCGAACTGGCGCTGCCAAGCTGCGCCTTGCACGGTCAGGTCATGCGCGCCGCCTGATCGGCTACTGGTCTTTCGGCTTCAAGGCGTCGATCAGGCTGACCTGGCCGCTGCCGCGCGCCAGCGGCTTCTGTTGGGTCGGCGCGGGCGCCCAGCCGGTCAGGAACACAATCTCGTACGGGATCGCGAGGCGGCCGCCGGCGCCCGCCGCGGTCGCCTGGAGCCGCGTCATGGCGGCCATCAGGACATCGCGGCGGAGCGGACGGCGGCTCCGTTCCATCAACACGTTCGCCTCCCCCATCTGCCTGAGATCGGCAAGCGCCTTGAAGGGCTCCGCGTAGGAGACGGTAATGATCTCGGTATCCGCGACCGGCAGGGCGAACCCAGCCCTCTGCAAGAGCCCGGCCGCATCCCGGATATCGACATAGGGCGCGACATGGGGGGACGACGGCGCGCCGAGCGCCGCCTCAGCCTCGAGGAATGCTTGTCGGACAGGCAGCAGCGTCGCCGGGCCGAAGATCGCGCCAAGAAACAGCCCGTCCGGGCGGAGCGCCCGGCGGCACTGGATCAATGCGCCCGGCAGGTCGTTCGTCACATGCAGGTCGGCGGCCGCGAAAATCAGGTCGAGCGACCGATCGGCGAATGGCGCGGCCTCGGCGTCGGCCGCCAGCCGCAGACCGCCCGGGGCAAGCGCACGGACGTCCAGGTCCGCTTCGATCAAGGTCCTGATCCCGCCCCGCCCCGCCAGCGCGTCCCGTGCGATGCCGCCCCGGGCGCCCAGCGCCACGGCCGTCGGAAACGCCGCTGTCAGATCGTCCAGCCGCTCCGCCAGCCGCTCGGCGATCTCGCGGAGGAGGAAATCGGCGTCCGGCAAGCTCGCGGCATGCCGCACGCGGCGGCGGCGGACAAGCGCGCGGTCGAAAATGCGGGGCGTCTCGGCCATCATCACGCCATTGCAGTTGTTTCAGCGGCCTCGCTCTACGTCATTGTGAGCGATCGAACTGTCTGCTCGATGGCGTTTCCGCCTGAGCGCGGTTTGATCTAGCATGCCCCGAACGCTCCTGAAACAGCAGAGACCCGCCATATGACCAAGACCATCGCCCCACGCGCGCTCCATGACCTCATCGCGGCAGGCGCCGCCGAATATGCCGTTGTCGACGTGCGCGGCGAGCGCGCGTTCTCCGACGGGCATCTGATGCACGCGATCTCCGTTCCCCTCGGCCGGCTGGAAGTGATGATCGGCGATCTCGTGCCGCGCCTCGGGACGACCGTCGTCCTGACCGATGGCGGCCAGGACGAAGGCTACGCCGCGAAGGCCCCCGCCCGCCTTGAAGCGCTCGGCTATTCCGATGTCGCGATCCTGGAAGGCGGAACGAAGGGCTGGGGCGCTGCCGGCTATGAGGTCTACAGCGGCTTCAATGTGCCATCCAAGGCATTCGGCGAATTCGTCGAGCATCATTTCGGCACGCCCTCGGTCAGCGCCGAGGAGTTGAAGGCGATGATGGACGGCGGCGAAAAAATGATCGTCGTCGATAGTCGGCCGATGGACGAATACAACGTCATGAACATCCCGAGCGCGTCCTGCTGCCCAGGCGGCGAGCTGGTCTATCGCATTCAGGATCTGGCGCCGGACCCGGACACGACCATCGTCGTCAATTGCGCCGGCCGGACCCGCTCGATCATCGGCGCGCAATCGCTGATCAATGCAGGCGTCGAGAACAAGGTCGTGGCGCTCCGCAATGGCACCATGGGGTGGCATCTCTCGGGCTTCCAGCTTGAGCATGGCAACGAGAAGCTCGCGGGCCTGTCGCTCTCCGCCGCCGCCGTCGCCAAGGCCCGCGCGCGGGCGTCGAACGTGGCGAAGCGCTTCAATGTGGCTGAAGTCCCCCTGGCCGATGCGCAGAAATGGCTCGCCGATGAGACGCGCACGACCTTCCTGCTCGATGTGCGCCATCCCTTCGAATATGAAGCCGGACACATGGCCGGGTCGATTTCCGCGCCCGGCGGGCAACTGGTGCAGGCGACCGACCGCTATGCGGGCGTGCGCGGCGCGCGCCTGGTGCTGGTCGACGATGGCAATCTGGTCCGCGCCACGATGGCCGCCCATTGGCTGACGCAGATGCACTGGGACGTCTACGTCCTGGCGGGCGGGCTGCCCGAGACCGGCCTCCTGACCGGCAAGCGCCCGCTGGCGCCGCTTGGCGCGCCGGACGTCACGATGCTCGACGCCGCCGCGGTCAAGGCCAAGCTCGACCTTGGCTGGATCGCGGTCGATGTCGCGACCAGCCGGGACTACCGCCTTGGCCATATTCCGGGCGCCTGGTGGACGACGCGCGCCCGGCTCGATACGGCGATCGCCAAGCTGCCATCGGCGCCCGGATATATCGCGACATCGGAAGATGGGGTCGTCGCGCGCTATGCGGCGGCAGAACTGGCGGCCTTGACGGGCAAACCGGCGGCGGCGCTCGCCGGGGGGACGCCAGCCTGGACAGCCGCGGGCAATGTGCTGGAAACCGGCGAAACCAACCATGCGGACGAGCCGGACGATGTCTGGCTGAAACCCTATGAACGCAAGGGCGTCGTCGAAGATTTCATGAAAGAGTATCTCACGTGGGAAATCGACTTGATCAAGCAAGTCGAGCGGGACGATCTGGTCAGTTTCCGGGCTTTCTAAGCCGCTGGCCGAACCGCGCGCTCGACTTTCTGATCCCGCCGCGCTGCCTGGGCTGCGGGATCGAAGTCGCGTCCGCGTCCAGCATCTGTTCGACCTGTTGGACCGGCCTCGCCTTCGTCGTCGAACCTGTATGCGCCCGCTGCGGCCTGGGCTTGCTGGCGGAGGGGGCTGAGCCAGGCGGCCTCTGCAGCGCGTGTCTCAGCCGCCCGCCCAGGTTCGACCGCGCCCGGGCGGCGCTTGCCTATGATGACGCGAGCAGCAGCCTGATCCTCGCCTTCAAGCATGTCGGCCGCCTTGAGGCGACGCCGCTTTTCGTGCGCTGGCTGGAAAGCGCCGGCGGCGCGCTGATTGCCGATGCGGACCTTATCGCGCCGACGCCGCTCCATTGGCGGCGCCTGCTCTGGCGGCGCTTCAATCAGGCGGCGGAGATGGCCAGAGCGCTCGCCCGGCGCCAGGGGATCGCCTATGCGCCGGACTTGCTGCTGCGCCCGAAAGCGCGGCCGAGCCAAAGCGGCCTCTCCGCTGGGCAGCGGCGTCGGAATGTCGCCGGCGCCTTCCAGATAAATCCGCGCCGCCAGGCGATGCTCGCCGGCAAGCGCGTGCTGTTGATCGATGACGTCCTGACGACCGGAGCGACGGCCGAGCGCGCGGCCGCCACCCTGAAACAAGCCGGGGCGGCCGCCGTCGACGTTCTGACGGTCGCGCGCGTCGAACGGCCAAGACCGATTTAGCAGCCCGGCTTAGAAGAGCGCTTTCAGCGATCTAACCTCGCCGCTCCAGCAGCCAGCGCACCCAATTGCCATAAAACGTCTGCGCATTGGCGCGCCAGGTGTGCGGCGGCGGCTTGGATGGATCGTCACCGGGGTAATAGTGCTCCGGCGGCCTGATCGCCAAGCCCTTTTCGAGGTCGCGCCGATATTCCGCGTCCAGGGTCAAGGCGTCATATTCGAAGTGGTTCAAGATATGCAGATGCCCCATGCGCTCATCTACAAGCGCGCCGAGGCCGGATTCCTTCGAAATCAGCAATGGCCGAAGATGCGGCAAGGCCTTCAGGTCCTCGATCTGGGTCTCGGTCCAGCGTGAAACGGGCATGGTCGGCTGGTCGTCCAGGGCCTGCAGGAACGGGCTTGCGGGATCGGCCAGGTCATGGGGAAAGACCCCGAATTTCTTCGCCGACAAATCGCGCTTGGGCACGCCGTAATAGCGATAGAGCGCCGCTTGCGCGCCCCAACAGAGGCTCAAAAGCGGCAATGGCGCGCCATCCCTGCCCGTCTTGATCCAATCCAGGGCTTCGGCGATTTCATCCCAGTAGCTCACCTCTTCGAACGGCATGGTCTCGATCGGCGCGCCGGTGATGATGACCGCATCGAACGCCGAATGCCGGAGGTCCCGCCACCGGCGATAAAATCGGTCGAGATGGCCATCCGGCGCGTTCTTGCCCGCATAGGCGTTCGGAGCGGCGAAGGTCAGCGCGACGGCGCCGGCGGAGCGGCCGAGCATCCGCGCCAGTTGAAGTTCGGTTTCCAGCTTCTTCGGCATCAGGTTGAAGATTGCGATCTCAAGCCGCCGCCCAGGCGCGTCGATCGCCGGCGCAGCACGCGCGTCGACGCCTTCATCCAGCAGCGCTGCCAATGCGGGCAGTTCGCCCGGTAGAATGACCGACATCTCAGCTAAGCTCCCGCGCCCTGCCGGTAGGCCGCACGACCTGCGCAGGCCTTCAGATAACGCTCAAACGTGGCGGCGCCATTGGGATTGCACTGGACCTCCCGCCTGAGCGCCCTGTGCACAATCTCGACGAACGCATCGGCCGATGGGGTCTGGTCCGAATTCGGCCCGAACAGCTCCGCCGCCTTGATCGATACGCCGAAGGATTGCGCCATCGAACTATATCGCGGTTTGCGAAACTCAAGCAGTTCTGGGAAGAGCGGGCGCGCGAAGCCGATCGGGTCGACGCCTTCGCCGCCTTCCGGCATGCCGGCGAGCTTCGGCTCAATGAATTCCGGATTATAAAACAAGGGCTTCGGATGGGTCCGCGCCCTTTCTTTCAAAGCTTCCTCGGCGCCCGCGTCGGCTTGGATATAGAGCAGCAGGGTGTGATCGGTCAGCGCCTTGATGACCGGATCCGCCGGATCGTCCGGCGTCACGATTTCGCAGAGCGACCCGCTCGCATCGTTGACGAAGCAATTGCACTCGTAAATGTTCCAGGCTTTCCGGATGAAATGCGGCACATCCCGCATCGACTGCACTTCGCCCCGACGATACAGCTCCTGCCGCTCCAGGAAATCTTCCTTGTCCAGGCCGCCGAGCGCCGGATCGCCATACATGCCAAGGAAGGTCGAAACCGGCTCCAGATTGTCGACCGAAATATTGTGGGCGATGAAGATCGAGTCCGACCGCAGCAGATTGGCGACGAATTGATCATCCATCGCCATGATCTTGTATTTGATATTGTCGAGAATCGGCTCGGAAAGATAGCGCGTCCCGATCCGGTAGTCGGCGGAATAGTGATACCAGTTGGCGCTCGACCGCAGGGCTTTCGAGAGCGTGGTCTTGCCAACGCCCGACATGCCGAGCAGCGATATCGCGTGCGGCAAATTTCGGAAAGCTTCGAGGTTCATCATCGACGAAAATCCGGGCCTGTGAGGGTCGCGGATCATAGGGACAGGGCGCCTGATTGCAAGCAGCGCCCCCAAATGCCTCAACACGCCGCCGCCTTGGCACATGGAGCCTCAGACGCTAGTTTCCGCGCCTTCCGCACCCATATCGGCCCTTATGAAACACCCTCAAGCATCCCTCGCCTTGCCCGGCCTCGACCGCGATCGTCTCGCCGCCGTCGCGGCCGCCATCGCCCGCCTCAGCCGACCGGGCGACGTCATTATCCTGTCCGGGCCGCTGGCTGCCGGCAAGACGACGTTCGTGCAAGCCCTGGCGGCGGCGCTCGGGAGCGCTGACGCCGTCACGAGCCCGACATTTTCGCTCGCCCATTTCTATCGGTCGGCGCGGCTGCCCTTGCTCCACATCGACGCCTACCGGCTTCAATCGAATGCGGAATTTACCGACCTCGGCCTGGACGATTTCTATGCCGACCACCTGACCGCCGTTGAATGGGGCGAGGCGTTCAGGTCTGTCCTACCGCCTGCGCTGGACATCCGACTGGAGCCCGAAACCGAGACGACCCGAAGCCTGACGCTCACGTCCACCGCTGCCGCGTGGCAGGATCGCTTGTGCGAGTTACCCGCGTCATTAAAATGCGTTAGAGCGCAATGCTGATCTTATGTCTTCACGCTTCGGCACTCTCGCCTCGGCTCTATCTGCTCCAGGACGGCAAGGTCGCCCTGGACGATCTGGACACAAGCGACGTCGCCGATCCGGCCCGTGGGGCGACCTGGACCGAGATGACCCAAGCCCGCCTCGCCGCCATCGGCGCGACGGTCGGGGACATCGATCGCCTGCTGCTCGACATCGGCCCTGGCCGCTTGAGCGCCGTCCGCGCGGCCGTATCGTTCGGCAATGCTCTGGGCTTTGGCCTGGACCGGCCGGTCACGCCCGTCATCGCGAGCGCCGCCCTCGGACTTCAGGCTCACAGCGCGACTGGGCTGAGCGTCCTGACGGTGCATAAATCGGCAGGCGGCAACGCCTATGTCGGCCGTGTCGACGGCGGCCGGCTCATCCGCCTCCGCCATGGCCCGCTGGCCGAAACCCTTGCGGCCGCGGCGGCGGGCTTGAGCCAAGCGGCGGTCGTCGGCCTTGCAGCGGCGGACGCTGCCTGCCTGCCGCCGTCGCTTGCGGCGACCGACGCCGGGGACGGCGCGATTCGCGCTGAAACCTTCCTGCAGATCAGCCTCGCGACGCCAGCGACGCCCTATGCCCCGGTCCAACCAATCACCGATCAATCGGAGATTCTCCGTGACTGACCCGAACGCGAACGCCATGGCGGCAGCCCTCCAGCGCGGCGGCGTTGGGCTGATGCCGACCGATACGGTCTATGGCCTCGTCTGCCATCCGGACCATGCAACCGGCAAGCCGCGCATCTTCGAATTGAAGCAGCGCCCGACGGCGCTCAATCTCCAGGTGCTGTTGCCGGAAGGGCTGCCGCCCGCCGCCATCGGCGCCGTCGTCATCCCAGCTGCCGAGGCGCTGCTCCGTCGGCGCGAGCTGGCGGCGGGGATCACGTTCATCCTGGCGCTCGACCCGGTGGCCAAGCCCGGATGGCTGGCCGACCGGGAGGAGGTCGGCGTCCGGGTTCCCGGCGATCCCCGCGCCCAAGCCGTTCTGGCGCAGACCGGGCCGCTCTTCGCGACCAGCGCCAACGCCCACGGCAAGCCGCCGGGCGCGACCGTGGCGGCGATCCTGGCGGACCTTGCCGGCGCGCCGGACGCCATTTGGGATGCCGGCCGGCTCGGCGGCACGGCCTCGACCGTCGTGAACTTCAACACATCGCCCCCGACGGTGCTGCGCTGGGGCGTGATCTGCGATCTGACGGAGTTTGGACTGGGCCATGGCTGACCGCGAGCGCTACATCCTGGGGATCGAATCCTCCTGCGACGATACCGCCGTCGCGCTGGTTGCGGCCGACGGCAGCGTCAAGGCGGCCCTCACCCAGAGCCAGACGCGCATCCATGCCGAATGGGGCGGCGTCTTCCCGGAACTCGCGAGCCGCGCCCATGCGGCGGAAATCATTCCGACCATCCGCCAGACCCTGGCGCTGGCCGATATTGACCGAAGCGCGATCCGGGCCATCGCCGTCACCCGCGGCCCCGGCCTGATCGGGCCGTTGATGGTTGGCGTCAATTCGGCGGCTGGCCTGGGCCTGGCCTGGGACAAGCCGGTGATCGGCGTCAATCACCTCCGGGGGCATCTCAGGAGCGCCGCGCTCGAAGGCGGCGACGTTCCGTTCCCGGCACTTGTGCTGCTTGTTTCGGGCGGACACACGATGCTCGCCCATATGCGCAGCGCTTCGGACATATCGATCCTGGGGGCAAGCCGCGACGACAGCGTCGGCGAGGCCTATGACAAGGTCGCGCGCATGCTGGGCCTGGGCTTTCCCGGCGGCCCCGCCATCGACAAGCTGGCGAAACTGGGGACGCCGGACATCGTCTTCCCCCGGCCGATGCTCAAGGACGGCCTGGAATTTTCGTTTTCCGGCCTGAAGGCGGCGGTCGCCCGCCTGGTGCAGGAGCAGCCGGACATCGACCCGCCGACGGTCGCCGCATCGTTCGTCGCCGCCGTTCTGGACGTCCTGGCCGTCAAATGCGCCCGGGCGCTGGAGACCGTCGACGCCGCCGCGCTCGTCGTCGTGGGCGGCGTCGCCGCCAGCCCCCAGGTGCGGCAGCGGATGGCCGAGGTCTGCGACGCGGCCGGCGTGACGCTTGCGTTGCCGCCGCTCAAATGGGCGACCGACAATGGCGCCATGATCGCGCTCGCCGGATGGGATTATCTGGCGCTCGGCGCGCTGCCCGACCTTCGGCCCGCGACCCGGCTTTCCATCCAGGATTTTTAGGCGTTATCGTTAAGGGAAACATGTCCTCGGGAGGGCCTCAACGATGTCCGACGACCGCCGCAACAGCCAGATCGCCGCGACCCCGCTTGGCTACGCATTGGGCGCCAGGATCGACGGCGTCGATATCCGGACCCGGCCAGACGCGGCGACGGTCGCCGCGATCGAAGCGCTCTGGCACGAGCATCATCTGATCGTCTTTCGGGGCCAGCGCGTCGAGCCGAATGGCATCCTGAATTTCGCCAGCGCCTTCGGCCCGCTCGACGACCATGCCTCGACGCCGGCCTATCGCCATCCGGAAATTCCCGAACTGCTGCAGGTGACGAACCGCGAGCAGAACGGCAAGCCTTCGGAAACCCGGAATACCGGCCGGAACTGGCATTCCGACTATTCCTACACGAGCCGTCCAGCCGGCGGATCGATGCTCTATTGCGACACGCGCCCGCCTGTCGGCGGCGACACCATGTTCGCCAATATGGCGAGGGCCTACGAAACGCTGTCGCCCAAGCTCCGGTCGATCGTCGACGACCTGGAGGCGGTCTACGACATCTCGCTGACCGCCGGGATCGGCGACCGCGATCCGGCAAAGACGGCGGAGGTGAAACGCCTGAACCCGCCGATCGCCCATCCGGCTGTCCGCACCCATGCGAAGAGCGGTCGGCGGGCGCTTTATGTCAGCGAACGGGTCTCCTACTTCGCGGGCATGACGGTCCGGGAGAGCCGGCCGCTGATCGATTTCCTCTGCCAGCACGCGACCCAGCCGGAGAACGTCTACCGTCATCAATGGCAGGAAGGCGATCTTGTCTGCTGGGACAATCGCACGACCATGCATATGGCGCTCGCGGATTTCGACCAATCCGAGCCCCGGCATATGCTGCGCGCGACGCTGATCGGCGAGCCGTCCGGCTACGTCATCAGTTAGCGAGCAGGCCGGCCGAGGCTGGCTCGATCGCCTGCAGGCGTCCGCCGACGATGCCGACAATGCTGTAGGCCCGGCGCGCGGCCCCTTCCCGCGTCAGGCGAAACGGCCCTTCGACGCCGACGAAACCGCCAGGGGCTTCCAAGGCATAGGCGCTGAGGCCCCTGCCGGGCGCGGCCGATCCGGCGACCTGGGCTGTCGCCACGAGATCGTAAACCAGGGCTGCGTCGCGCGGCGGCGCGCTGCCGAAAAACGCCGCATATCGGCGCCGAAACGCCGCCGTCTGCGCCGGATCGGGCCCGGCAAAAAAGGCGCGGCCAAAGCTTGGCAAGGTCGCGAGGCCGATGCTGTCCCAGTCCGCCAGGCCCAGCAGGATCGGCGACCGGCCGCCGCTGACGGCCTGGATCGATCGCGCGATCGGCGGCAGGCTCTCCGCCGGAAACGGCAGGAACAGGGCGCCGTCCGGTCCTATCGCCTGCAAGACCTGGGCGATGGCCGCATGCAATTCCGGCTCGGCCATCGGCCCGCGCAGCACGCCCGTCGACACGATGGTCATGCCCCGCGCCTGCGCCGCCGCCTGCATGCCGAGCAGCGCTTCCGACGCGGCGCGTGTGTCGGGGCCGAGGCCCGCGATGACCCGAACGCCGCGACGATAGGCGAAATCCACGATCTGGGTCGCGAGCGCCGCCGGCGCATGACCGGCGACAAACGCCCCCGACGCCGCCAGCCGCCGGTCGCCCGAAAGCATCAGCAGGGGCGCGCCGCTTGCGCCGACGCTGCGTTGCGCCGCCGCCGCCGACGCTTCGAGCGCGGGGCCGATCAGGACGCCTGCGCCAGCCGCTGCCGCATCGACAGCCGCGGCGGCCGCGCCTTCCGGCGTGCCGCCCGTGTCCCGCGGCAACAGGTCGACCGCGCGCTCGGACGGCGCATCGAACAGGGCGAGCGCCGCCGCATTCAACAAGCTCTGGCCATAGGCGGCATAGCGGCCGGTCAGCGGCAGCAGCAAGCCGACTTTGAGCGGCGCCGTATTCGTCGCGCCCGGCCGCGGCCCGCCATAGCGCGGCAACTGGCCATCGGACCAGCGACGCTCAATCGCCCCCTGGTCGGTCCGGGTGACGCCCTCGCCCGAGCAGCCGGCAAGCAGGACCGCCGCCGCCAGCCCGAGAATGTGGCCGCGCCCGCTCATACACTGTGGCATAGTCTACGGAAGGTCATCAGCAGCGCCTCGGAGTCTGAACCGTTTTGCCAGCCTCATTCGCCCGCCCCGAACAGAGCCTAGAGCCAGGGCTATACATCGTCGCCACCCCCATCGGCAATGCGCGCGACATTACCCTTCGGGCGTTGGACGTACTGGGCGCGGCCAATGCAATCGCGTCCGAGGATACACGCGTCACCCGGAAGCTTCTGGATATCCACGGAATATCCGCCCCCACCTTGATCCGCTATGACGAGCATGCCGCCGCCCGCGCCGAACCGCAGCTGCTCGAGCGGCTCGGCGCCGGCGAAGCTATCGCGCTCGCGACGGACGCCGGCACGCCGCTTGTCTCCGACCCCGGATTCCGCCTCGTCCAGGCCGCGATCGCCGCAGGATATCGCGTCATCCCGGTGCCAGGCGCTTCGGCGGCGCTCGCGGCGCTGACCCTGGCGGGCCTCCCCTCCGACCGGTTCCTGTTTGCAGGATTTCCGCCCACAAAATCCGGCCAACGGCAGCGCTGGCTCGGCGAGTTGGCGGCGATCCCGGCGACGCTGATCTTCTTCGAGAGCGTCAGGCGCCTGGAAGGCTCGCTCGCCGACATGGCGGCGGTTCTGGGCGACCGGCAAGCTTGTGTCGGCCGCGAGTTGACCAAGCTCTTCGAAGAAGCCCGCCGCGGCGGGCTGGCCGAGCTTGCCGCGCATTATGCCGAGGCCGGCGCGCCGAAGGGCGAGGCGACCATCGTCGTCGCGCCGCCGCTCGCAGTCGCCGCCGACCCCGCCGATCTGGATGCGGCGCTCCGGCCGCTGCTTCGGGAGATGACGGTCAGGGACGCCGCAAAGGCCGCCGCCGCCGCCACGGGCCTGTCCCAGCGCGACGCCTACCAGCGCGCCCTCCAGCTCAAGGCCGAAGCGTGAGGCCGAGCCGGCAATCCCGCGAGCGCCTGGGCCGGGTCGCGGAAGCCCTGACGGCGTGGCGGCTCGCCGCCGCCGGTTATCGAACCGTCGCCCGCCGCGCCAAGACGCCCTTCGGCGAGATCGATCTCGTCGTGTTGAAAGGCGATGTCGCGGCGATTGTCGAAGTGAAAGCGCGGCGCGATTTCGAAAGCGGGGTCGCCGCCGTGACGCCCAGGCAACGCCGCCGCCTGCAGCAGGCGGCGGAATGGCTCGCGGCGCAGCGACCGAGCCTTGCCAAACGCCGCCTGAGGTTTGATATCGTGGTGGTGCGGCCCTGGCGGCTGCCCCGCCACCTGCCCGATGCATGGCGGCCATGACCGGAAGGAACAACGGCAGCGATGCGCCGTGACGACGATCCGCCCTGGGCCGACGCCCCGCTCGACTACCTGACCCAGCTTGGCCAGGGCCCGGACGACGGTTTCGACCCCGGCGCCGCGGCGCTCGCGTTTGCCGCGCTGGAGCGCCCGCGGGCGGCGCTCGGCCGCTATCTCGCCCATCTGGATGCGCTGGCCGGCGAAACCGCGGCGTTCGCCCCAGCGGACATTCAGGCCCGCGCGGCGGCGCTGGCTGAAGTCGTCCATATGTCCCACGGCTATACCGGCGACGCCCAGACCTATGACGACATGCAGAACGCCAGCCTGATCCGGGTCATCGACCGGAAGAAGGGCCTGCCGGTCGCGCTCGGCATCCTGCACATGAGCATCGCGCATCGCCTGGGCTGGCGCATGATCGGCTTGGGCTTCCCCGGCCATTTCCTGCTATGCCTGGAGGATGAAGGCCAGCGCCTGCCGCTCGATCCCTTCGACAATGCGGCCGTGCTGACCGCGCCCGACATGCGGCGCATTCTGAAGGCCGTGCAAGGCGAACATGCCGAATTGACGGCGGCTTGCTACCAGCCGGTATCCGACCGCGACGTCCTGCTGCGCCTCCAGAACAACATCAAGCTCCGGCGGCTGCGCGGCGGCGACATCGCCGGCGCGCTGAAAGTCGCGGAAGCGATGGCGGCCTTCGCGCCCGCCATCGGCGACCTGCATCGGGAAATCGCGATGATGCACATGCGGCTGGAGAATATCGGCGACGCCATCCGGAATTTCGAGCGCTATCTGGCGCTGGAGCCGAATGAGAGCCTGCGCCACAAGGCGGCGGCGCTGTTGCAGGAATTGCGGAACCGGTTGAACTGATGGCTTCCGCCCTGAACCCATTGCTCGACGCCGTCGAAGCACCGCCCGTCGCGCTGGTGCAAAGCTGGACGGCCGGCCGCAACTTCCCGGAAGACCGGCCCTTGCTCGACCTGGCTCAGGCGGCCCCCGGCTGGCCGATGGCGACGGACCTGGCCCAGCATGCCGCCACAAAGCTGATGGAGCCGGAAGCTGGGCGTTACCAGCCGATCCTTGGAACCTCGGCGCTCCGCGCTGCGCTCGCCAATGAGACCAACCGGGTCTACGGCGCGTCCGTCAAAGCCGAAGAAACCGCGATCACGAGCGGCTGCAATCAAGCTTATGTCGTCGCCATCATGGCGCTGGCGCGGGCCGGCGATCAGGTCATTCTGCCGGCGCCCTGGTACTTCAATCACAAAATGACGCTCGACATGCTGGGGATCGAGGCGGCGATGCTGCCCTGCCGCCCGGAAAACGCCATGGTCCCCGACCCGGATGCGGCCGCCCGCCTGATCACGCCCCGGACCCGGGCCATCGTTCTGGTGACGCCCAACAATCCGACCGGCGCGATCTATCCAGCCGCCATCCTGCAGGCGTTTCACGACCTGGCGGCGGCCCGCGGCCTCGCCCTGATCGTCGACGAGACCTACCGGGATTTCATTCCGAGCGAGGGACCGCCCCACGCCCTGCTCCGCGACCCTGCCTGGAGCGAGACCGTCGTCCAGCTTTACAGTTTCTCGAAAGCCTACGCGATGCCGGGCCTCCGGGTCGGCGCGGTCGTGGCGGGCGCGCCGACGATCGCCGCCATCCAGAAGGCGTTGGATTCGATTGCGATCTGCGCCTGCCAGCCGGGACAGGCGGCCGCCCTCTACGGCCTGGAGCGCCTGGGGTCCTGGCGGCGGGAGCGCGCGGCAGAGATGCAGGCGCGGCTTGCAGCCTTCCGCGAAGCCATGGCGCCCCTCGCGGACCGGTTCCCGATCATTTCAGCGGGCGGGTTTTTCGCCTATTGCCGCCACCCCTTCGGCGACGACGCCATGGCGGCGGCGAAGCGGCTCGCGGATGAAGCCGCGATCATGGCGATGCCTGGGTCCGCCTTCGGGCCGGGCCAGGAGCGCGCGATCCGGTTCGCCTTCGGCAATATCGCCCCGGAACGGGCGCGGCTCGCGGTCGAACGCTTGCAGGCGATGACCTGACATGCGCGCCAACGCCAGGAACCGCGCTTTACCTTTGGCGCGGTTCGCGCGACACCCTGACCGGCACAAATCAGAACGTACGAGGACGGAATGACTGGATATGTCGCGCCGCTGAAGGAAATGCAGTTTGCCCTGGAAGCCGTCGCCGGGTTGAAAACGCTGGCGACGCTGCCCGGCCTCGAAGACGCGCAGCCCGACCTCGTCAGGGCGGCGCTGGAGGAAGCAGGCAAGCTCGCGGCCGATGTCCTGGCGCCGCTTCAGCGGGTCGGAGACACATCCCCGCCGCGTATCGAAAACGGCGTCGTCCGGACCTCGCCCGGCTGGATCGACGCTTACAAGCAATATACGGCCAGCGGCTGGAACGGTCCGGCGTTCGATCCTGATATCGGCGGCGGCGGCTTGCCCTGGGCGGTTTCAACCGCGCTCAGTGAAATGTGGGGCTCGGCCTGCCTCTCCTTCTCCCTCGGACCGCTGCTGACCCAGGGCGCCATCGATTTGCTGGAAGCGCATGGCAAACCGGAGCAGAAGGCGCTGTATCTGGAAAGGATGGTCTCCGGCGAATGGACCGGCACCATGAACCTGACCGAACCACAGGCAGGGTCCGATGTCGGCGCCCTGCGCACGAAGGCCGTGCGGGACGGCGACGCCTATCGTATTTTTGGGCAGAAAATCTTTATCAGTTATGGCGACCACGACATGACGGACAACATCGTCCACATGGTCCTCGCCCGGATCGAGGGCGCGCCGGACGGCATTCGCGGCGTGTCGCTGTTTGTCGTGCCGAAGTTCCTGGTAAACGCCGACGGCAGCCTGGGCGCCCGCAACGATCTCAGGCCTGTGTCGCTGGAGCATAAGCTCGGCATTCACGGCAGCCCCACCTGCGTCATGTCCTACGGCGATGACGAGGGCGCGACCGGCTGGCTGGTCGGCAATGAAAACGGCGGCATCCAGGCCATGTTCACCATGATGAACAATGCCCGGCTCGGCGTCGGGCTGCAGGGCCTGTCCGTCGCGGAACGGGCCTTGCAGCAGGCGCGCAGTTTCGCCGCCGAACGCCGCCAGGGCCGCGACATGGCGACGGGCGAATTCAACGCCCCGATCGACCGGCATCCGGACGTGAAACGCATGCTGCTGGTCATGCAGGCCGAGACCGAAGCCATGCGCGCCCTGTGTTATTGGGCCGCCGCCAGGATGGACGAGGCGCGGCGGTCGGCGGACGCGGACCGGCGCGCCGCGGCCCAACGGCTGCTCGACCTGTTGATCCCGGTTGTGAAAGCCTATTGCACGGACCGAGGCATGGAAGTCGCTTCGACCAACGTCCAGGTGCATGGCGGCATGGGCTTTATCGAGGAAACCGGCGCCGCCCAGATTCTGCGCGATTCGCGGATCGCGCCGATTTATGAGGGCACCAACGGCATTCAGGCGATGGACCTGCTCGGCCGCAAGCTCGTCCGCGACAATGGCGCCGCCATGGCGGAACTGGTCGCGCTGATGCGGGCGGACTTGGCGCCGCTCGAAGGCGGCCCGCTTGCCGATATCGCGGACGCTGTGGCGCAAGCCGTCGACGGGCTGGAGGCCGCGACCGCGGCGCAATTGGCTCGCTTCGCCGCGAACCAGGCCGCCGCCGCCGTCGCCGCCGTCGATTTCCTGACCCTGACCGGCCGGGTCGTCTCCGCATGGCTCCTCGCCAAGGGCGCGGCCAGCGCCCCGGCATGGGCCGGCGACGATGTGCGCTTCGCCGACAAGCGCGTCGCCGCCGCCCGCTATTTCGCCAAGCGCATGCTGCCGCCGGCGCTGGCGCTCGCGGGCACAATGGACGATGAGGCGGAGGCCGTGCTGGCCTATCCCCTCGACGGCGCCTGAGCCATGCCGGACGACGGCGCCCTCGACCTTGCCCTGCCGCTGCCGCTGCCGACCGCCGCGACCGCGCCCTATTGGGCGGCGGCGGCAGAGGGTCGGCTGATGCTGCAGCGCTGCCGGACATCCGGCGCGGTCTGGCATTATCCCCGCCAGATGTCGCCTGCGAGGGGGGAACGGGCAGGCGGGGACCAGGCGGACGTGGAATGGTTCGAGGCGTCGGGCCGGGGCGTCGTCTACAGCTTCTCCATCGTCCGCCGCGCGCCCGACCCGGTCTTTCAAGCTCGCGCGCCCTACCCGATCGCGCTGATCGACCTGGCCGAGGGCCCGCGGATGCTGGCCAGTATCGTCGGTCCGGGCGCGCTAGCAGTCGCCATCGGCGACGCCGTCCGCTGCGTCTTCGAAGCGCGCGGCAAGGGCATGAACGTGCCCCAGTTCATCCGCGAAGGGATTTGACCGATGGCCAATTCATCCCCATTGCCCGGCCGCCATGTCATCGACCTCTCCGGCAAGGTCGCCTTGATCACCGGCGGCAGTCGGGGCCTCGGTCGGGCGATCGCGCTGGCCTATGCCGAAGCTGGCGCGGACATCGTCGTCGCCTCCCGCAAGCTGGACGCCTGCCAGGCCGTCGCGGCGGAGATTGCGGCCCTCGGCCGCCAGGCCCTGCCCGTCGCCGCCAATGTCAGCCGCTGGGATGGCTGCGACGCCCTGATCGACGCCGCCTACGACCGCTTCGGACGGGTCGATATTCTGGTGAACAATGCTGGCAAGTCGCCGCTCTACGAAAGCCTGACAAGCATCGACGAGCGGCTCTACGACGCCGTGCTCGATCTCAACCTGAAAGGCCCATTCCGGTTGTCGGCCGTGATCGGCGAACGCATGGCGGCGGGCGCTGGCGGGTCGATCGTCAATATTTCCAGCCTGGCCGCGATTCGCCCCCAGAAGCATGTCGTGACCTATGCGGCGGCGAAGGCCGGCCTCAACGCCATGACCGAAGCCCTGGCCGACGCGCTTGGGCCGAAAGTTCGGGTCAATTGCATCATGCCCGGCCCGTTCCTGACCGACGTTTCGAAGGCCTGGGACGCGGCGGCGTTTCAGGCGCGCGCCGACGCCCTGATCGCCATGAAACGCGGCGGCGCGCCGGAGGAGATCGTGGGCGCGGCGCTGTATCTCGCCTCCGACCATGCCAGCTTCACGACGGCCGCCATCATCCGGGTCGACGGCGGCTGCCGGTAGTGAATGGCGCTCAAGCAAGCTGCGAACCGTCAAAGAAGATCATTACGGCCGCCGCGGAATTGCTGTAATACTACGCAGCTTGCCTTGAAAGGTCTGCGCTCCGCGCCGGAAGCGACGCGCCCCGCAGTCATTGCTTGCGTCTTCCAACCCCCTGAGACCCTGCCCGGCCTGCCGGCGGCGGTCCCTTACCTGACGGAGCGTATCATGGCTAAAGGAAATAATAGAACCGGCAATCGGGAAACCAAGAAACCGAAGCAGGAGAAGCCGAAAGCCGCGCCAGCAGCAACCCCGCTCAACATCGCCCGCCCGACAGCGCCGAAGACCGGCGCCGGCAAAAAGGCGAAATAGCCGGCCGCTGGCTTACCAGTCGATGGAACGGGGCGCTGCGCCGACGGCCAGCGCCCCTACCAGCCGAGTTGCCGGCTGGCCAAGTCCTTCATGACCTCGGCGCTGCCGCCGCCGATGGACAGGATTTTCGACTCACGAAAAATCCGCTCGACTTTGTGCCCGCGGATCATGCCAGCACCGCCAAAAATCTGCGCCGCTTCGGCTGCGACCTTCTCTTGAATTTCGCCGCCGAACGCCTTCAGCATCGCAATTTCAGCGATGCATGCCTCGCCCTGTTGAACGCGCCAGATCAGCGTATCCATCATCGCCTGCAAAGCTTCAATCCCGGCGCGCATGTCGACAAGCTTGTGGCGCACGACCTGATGCTCCGCTAACGCCTTGCCGAAGGTCTTCCGCTCATGGGCGTACCGCACGGTTTCGTCATAGGCGCACCGGCTGATGCCGATCAACGACGCCGCGATGCCTAACCGCTCGAGGTTGAAATTATTCATGATGCCGCGGAACCCGGCATTCTCAGCGCCCAGCAAGTTCGCCGCCGGCACGCGAACGTCCGCGAAGGCGATTTCCGCGGTGTCGGATGTCCACCAACCGACCTTCTTCATGGCGGTCCGCGAAACGCCCGGCGCATCGCCCGGTATGACCAGCAAGGAAACCCCGGCCATGCCTGGGCCGCCTGTGCGCACCGCGACCGTCATGTAGTCGGCGCGAACGCCGTTTGAAATGAAACACTTCGCGCCATTGACAATGTAGCTGTCGCCGTCACGACGCGCCGTCGTCCGAATGCTCGCGACATCGGACCCGGCGTCGGGCTCGGAAATCGCGAGGCAAATGATCTTGTCGCCCGCCAGGACAGCCGGCGCGATCTCCTGTCGGAGCGCCTCGGACCCTAGTTTCAGGATCGGCGGCAACCCGATGCCATGGGCCATAAGGCCGACCCGAACGCCTGAAAACCCCGACGCCGCGAATTCTTCCCGCGCGAGGCAATAGTACAGCAGCCCGCCGCCCGAGCCGCCATACTCCTCCTCGAAGCCCAACCCAAGTAAGCCGGCGTCTCCCGCTTTCCGGTAAAGCTCACGGGGAAAGGCGCCCTCTTCTTCCCAGGCTTCGCCGTAAGGCTCGATCTCCGACGCGATAAAGCGCCGGATCTGATCCCGGATCAGTTCGGAATCAGCGTCATAGATCGGGTGCCGGAGGGCCATGGCGATCGGTCCTTAAATCGGGTCCCAACTGAAATATTCGCCCGTGCCTTCCAGGCTGGTCATTTCGTTCCGGATCGACGGCTCGACCATCGCGGCCAGGCTTGCATGGGTCCAGCCGGCGCCGTTGTGGAGCGTCTTGACCGGGCGGGGTTGGCTGAACAGGTAAATTTCGTTGCCGCGGACGCCGAATACTTGGCCGTTCACGCCCGACGCCGCGTCGCTGCAGAGGTAACTGACGACCGGCGCCACATGCTCCGGCGTCGCGCCTGTCCGGAACGCTTCGAATGCGCGGGCTTGCTCGTCGCTCTTGATCGGGATCGATTCGATCATGCGCGTCCAGGCGAACGGCGCGAGGGCGTTCGAGCGCACGCCCTTGGCCGCGCCCTCCATCGCCAGAATGCGGCTCAAGCCGACAATGCCCATCTTGGCCGCGCCGTAGTTCGCCTGCCCGATCTGGCCGACCAGGCCGGAGGTCGACGTGAAATGCACGAACGCGCCGGAGCCCTTCTCGCGCATATGCTCAATCGCGGCGCGGGAGACGTTGAAGCAGCCGTTGAGGTGGACGTCGATGACGGCGCGCCATTCCTGCGCGCTCATCTTGTGCAGCATGCCGTCGCGCAGGATGCCCGCGACATTGACGACGCAATCGATGCCGCCGAACGTGTCCATCGCGGTTTCGACCATGCGGCGGCCGCCGGATTCCTCGGCGACGCTGTCGGTGTTGTATGCCGCCTCATAGCCTGCCTTGCGAAGGTCGCTCGCCGTCTGCTGCGCCGGGCCTTCGTCGCCCTCGCCGCCGCCCAGGGCCGCGCCCAGGTCATTGACGACGACCTTCGCGCCCGCCTTCGCCATATCGAACGCGATCGCCCGGCCGATGCCGCGCCCTGCCCCGGTCACCAATGCGACCTTGCCGTCCAGAATCCCCATAGCCCGCCATTCCCTATTTTAAGACACAGTGCCGAGGGTATATCCTGACCCAACGCCCAAGAGAACGGCAAGCCAGGGACCGCGTGACGGATCGCCCGTCGCGCGCCCAGCCCCTGGACCAGAATGCCGCATTAATAGTTTCCGGAGGAGCCGCCCGATGCGCCAGAGCTACGATGACCTGCACCGCCGTTCCCTGGCGGACCCGGAAGGCTTCTGGGGCGAGGCCGCCAGCGCCATCGACTGGTTCAAGCCCTGGGATCGCGTCCTCTCCCCCGAAGGCGAATTTCCGCGCCGCTGGTTCGTCGGGGCCGAGACCAACACCTGCCATAACGCTGTCGACCGCCATGTTCTGGCCGGCCGCGGCGATGCGGTCGCCGTCTATTACGACAGCCCGATCACCGGCGCCAAAGCCCGCCTGACCTATAGCGACCTCATGGACCAGACAGCCCGCTTCGCCGGCGTCCTCAAGGGCCTCGGCGTCACGAAGGGCGACCGGGTGGTGATCTATATGCCGATGATCCCGGAAACGATCATCGCCATGCTGGCCTGCGCGCGGATCGGCGCCGTGCATTCCGTGGTGTTCGGCGGGTTCGCGGCCAACGAACTCGCGGTCAGGATCGACGACAGCCGCGCCAAGGTCGTGGTCGCAGCCTCCTGCGGGATCGAGCCGGGCCGGGTCGTCGCCTACAAGCCCCTGCTCGATAGCGCCATCGCGACCGCCAAGAACAAACCCGCCCATACGGTGATCCTGCAGCGCCGCCAGGCCAAAGCCGCAATGACCCCCGGCCGCGACATCGACTGGACCGAGGCCATGGCCACGGCGACGCCCCAGCCTTGCGTGCCGGTCAAGGCGACCGACCCGCTTTATATCCTCTATACCTCCGGCACGACCGGGGAGCCGAAGGGCGTCGTGCGCGACAATGGGGGACATCTGGTGGCGCTCGCCTGGTCGATGCCGAACATTTACGGCATGGCGCCCGGGGAGACATTCTGGGCGGCCTCGGACGTCGGTTGGGTCGTCGGCCACAGCTATATCGTCTATGCGCCCCTGATCCATGGCTGCGCGACGGTGTTGTTCGAAGGCAAGCCGGTCGGGACCCCGGATGCCGGGGTCTTCTGGCGGATCGTCGAGGAATATGACGTGAAGGCCCTCTTCACGGCGCCGACGGCCTTCCGGGCGATCCGGCGCGACGATCCGGAGGGCAGGCTGTTCAGGCAGTACAACCTGTCCAGCTTGCGCGCGCTCTATCTGGCCGGCGAACGGTCCGATCCCGATACGCTTGGCTGGGCGGAAAGCCAACTGGGCGTGCCCGTCATCGACCACTGGTGGCAGACCGAGACCGGCTGGTCGATCGCGGCGAACTATCCGGGCATCGAGCTTCTGCCGATCAAGCCAGGCTCGCCCGCCAAGGCGGCGCCGGGCTGGGATATCCGCGCGCTCGATGACGACGGCAAGGAAGTCGCGCCCGGCGGCATCGGCGCCCTGGTCGCGAAGCTGCCCTTGCCGCCAAGCGCCTTTCCGACGCTCTGGAACGCCCATGAGCGCTACCAAGCCGCCTATTTCAAGCGCTTTCCCGGCTATTACGAGACGGCGGACGCGGGCTATATCGACGCCGACGGCTACATCTACGTTATGGCGCGCACCGACGACATCATCAATGTCGCGGGCCATCGGCTTTCGACCGGCGCGATGGAGGAAGTTTTGGCCAGCCATGCCGACGTCGCGGAATGCGCTGTCGTCGGCGTCCAGGACCCCCTCAAGGGCCAGGCGCCGATCGGCTTCCTGGTGCTGTCGTCCGGCGTCAATCGCCCGCACGCAGAAATTGCGGCCGAATGCGTGCGCCTGATCCGCGACAGGATCGGCCCGGTCGCGGCCTTCAAGACCGCGATTGTCGTCGATCGGCTGCCGAAGACCCGCTCGGGCAAGGTGCTGCGCGGCGCCATGCAGAAAATCGCCGACAGCCAGACCTTCAAGATGCCGGCAACGATCGACGATCCGGCGATCCTGGCGGAGATCGAGGCGGCCTTGCAGCTTGCGGGGTACGCCCGGCCGAGCTGAACCGCAGCCCGGGCCGCGCTCAACTCCGCCAGAAGCGGGGCATCAGCAGAATCAGGACGGTGAACAATTCCAGCCGTCCGAGCAGCATGCCGGCCGCCAGAAGCCATTTGGCGGCGTCGGGCAGACCGGCGAAATTGCCTTCGGGGCCGATCTCCGCCCCAAGCCCCGGCCCGACGTTGGAAATCGCCGTCGCGGCGCCCGAAAGCGCCGTCATCGCATCCGCCCCGCACATGCCAAGGCCAAGCGCCAGCAGCACGAAGCACACCATGTAGAGGAAGAAGAACGCCATCACGGAATCGATGGTCTCCGGCAGGAGAGCCTTGCCGGCATAGCGCGCCCGCGCCACGCGATGGGGCCGCGCCAGGCGCCGCAATTGCGCCGCGGCGAATGCGAACAGCACCTGGAAGCGAAAGATCTTGATCGCGCAGGTCGTCGAGCCCGCACAGCCGCCAATGAACATCAGGATGAAGAAAAACGGCGTCGCGAATGCGCCCCAAAGCTCGAAATTCTCGTTCGCATAGCCGGTGCCGGTCATGATCGAAACGACATTGAAGGCGGTGTCCGCGACCAGCATGACGCCGGATTCCGCGTCGTCCCAATTGCGCATGGCGACGGCGAACACGACGAAACCCAGGGCCGCGACCATGAAGCCGCGCGCTTGCGGATCCCGCAGCGCGACGCGAACCGATACGCGGATCGCCTTCAGATACATGATGAACGGCAGGGAGCCGAGGATCATGCCGAATGTCGCGATAAACAGGACAGGCGATCCTTCGAAATTTCCGAAGGAGGAATCGTAGTTCGCATAACCGCCGGTCGATATCGTCGTCATCGCATGGGTGATCGCATCGAAGGTATTCATGCCGACCAGCCAATAGCCGGCGGCGACGATGATGGTGCAGGTCAGATAAACGCCGCCGATGCCGACGGCGATCTGGGCGGCGCGCGGCAGGACCTTCTCGTGCTGCTCCAGGGCCTCGGCCCGGAAGAGCTGCATGCCGCCGACCTGCAGCGCCGGAAGAATGGCGATCGCGGTCACGACAATGCCGATGCCGCCGATCCACTGCAGGAGCGCCCGCCAGAGCAGCAGTCCCGGCGCCGCGAAATCCAGGCCGACGATGACCGTCGAGCCGGTCGTGGTCAGGCCCGACATCGCTTCGAAATAGGCGTCGGTATAGTCGAGCCCCAGGTCGGCGAAGACAAACGGCAAGGCCGCGAAGGCCGCCAGCGTCGCCCAGTTGCTCGCCGTGAAGACGAAGGTCTCCCGGGTGGTGATGCGGAACTTGCCGGCGCCGGGCCAACAGGAAACGCTAAGCCCGACGCCGACAAACAGCGTCAGGCCAGCCGCCGCGACAAACACCAGCCAGTTCTTGTTGCCGTGGAGAAGATCGGCGATCACAGGCGGGATCATGGCGATGGCCAAGCCCGACAACAAAAGCCCTGTCAGAAACGCCACCGGCCGGAAATTCATGAGCGCGATTGTCCCAGTCGCGGCAGATCAGCCGCCCGCCGTACATCGCCGGAGAATACCGGAATTCGCTGCGAATTAAAGTCAGCGTCGCGGAGGGGCGCGGCGAAAGCCGGATTTCGGGCAGGGCTCGAACTAGTGGACAGCCCCGACGGCGTCTGGCGAGTCGAGCGAAAAGACCGGCACCGACACGTCGAAGCGTTCGCCGTCGTCCGTCGACATCTCGAAGGCGCCGAGCATGACGCCGGACGGCGTGCGCAAGGGACAGCCGCTGGTGTAGGAATATTCCTCGCCCGGCCCGAGCACCGGCTGCTCGCCTACGACGCCGACGCCGCGCACTTCCTGCACGCGGCCTTGCGCGTCGATGATCTTCCAATAGCGGTTGATCAACTGCACCCGCGTCGCTCTTTGATTGCGAATTGTGATATGGTAGGCCCAGACATAATGACCCTCGGCCGGACGGGAATGTTCCGCAAGGAACTCCGGCACGACGGTCACGGTGAGATCCTGTGTCCGCTGTGAATACATCTGCTTTTCAGGCCCCACGCCAAGTTCAGGCACTATAATTCCCTCCGAGATGCCGAACGATAGGCGGCACATTACAAACACGCAATGTTAACGACTTGACCCAATTGGCTTAACCGCAGGTCAAGCAAAGGCGCGATCGAGATCGGCGATCAGATCGTCGGCGCTTTCGAGCCCGACCGACAGCCGAAGCATGCTGTCGTCGATCCCAAGCAGTCGCTTGTCCTCCGCCGGCACTTTCGCATGGGTCGTCGTGTCAGGATGACAGATCAAGCTCTTCGCGTCGCCTAGATTATTCGAAATCCGGATCGTCTGGAGCGCATTCAAGGCCTTGAAGCAGGCCGCCTTCCCGCCCTTCAGCCGGAACGTCGTCAGGGTGCCGAACCCGGACATCTGCCGCTTCGCCAGGTCGTGCCCGGCGCAGTCCGTGCGGCCGGGGTAGATCGTCTGGGCGACCTTTGGATGGGCCGCCAGGAAATCCGCGACCCGTGCGGCGCTTTCGGCCGCGGCGCGGACGCGAAGCTCCAGGGTCTCCAGCCCCTTCAAGGCGATCCAGGCGTTGAAAGGGCTGAGCGCCGGCCCGGTATGGCGGAGAAACGGCAACAGCTTCTCGGTCACGAATTCCTGGCTGCCCAGTACCGCGCCGCCAAGGCTGCGGCCCTGACCGTCGATGTGCTTGGTCGTCGAATAGGTCACGACATCCGCGCCGAACTCCAGCGGCCGCTGGAAAACCGGCGTCGCGAACACATTGTCCACCACCAGCATCGCGCCCGCCCGATGTGACATCTCCGCGACCGCCTTGAGATCGATGATATCGAGCATCGGGTTGGAGGGCGTCTCCAGGAATGTCAGCTTCGCCGGCCGCGACAGCGCCCGCTCCCAGGCGGCCAGATCGGTTCCGTCGACCAGCTCCGTCTCGACGCCGAAGCGCGGCAGAATCTGGGTCGCGATCACATGGCAGGAGCTGAAAAGCGCCCGACTGGCGACCAGGCGTTCGCCAGCGCTGATCTGACAAGCGAGCGCGGCGAAGACCGCCGCCATGCCTGACCCGGTCGCCATACAAGCTTCGGCGCCTTCCAGAAGCCGCAACCGCTCCTCGAACATCGAAACCGTCGGATTGGCGTAGCGGGAATAGACATAGCGCTCGATGTCGCCCTTGAACGCCGCCTCCGCTTCCTCGGCCGAGGCATAGGTAAAGCCGGAGGTCATGTAGATCGCCTCGGCGTTCTCCATGTACGGGCTCGGTAATTGCCCCGCATGGATCGCGGCGGTCCTGGCGGATACGTCCGCCGGCAGGTTTCGATAATCCAACGCCATCATACTCTCCCCGTTTGCACATCCGGTCGGAGAGGCTGACGCTATGCACAGGGCAAAAAAATAGCCCGACGCATAGGCCGGGCTGCTCGCCGACCTCTTTAGCGGTTTATTTTACGTGGCCCGCAAGCTGGTCGCTCAAATCACCACGAGCTCTATTAGCCATGCCGCCAATGTTTCTGTCAACGAGGGAATTGCGGAACATGGTTGCCGCGGACTGGCATTCGCCTCTATCCTGCAATGTGAACAGAAGGCTTATCGGCAGTCGCCACAGAAGCAGACGCCGACGATCGGAGCACGGAGTTGGATTTCGAGAGTGAGCGCGATCGACTGGAGCCGACGGTAATCGTCGGCCCGGCGCAGCGCGCGTCGGGCTTGCCCCATCCCCCGCCGCCGGCATACGCGGCGATCGATCTTGGGACGAACAATTGCCGTCTGCTGGTCGCCCGGCCGGCGGGCGGCGCGTTCACGGTAATCGATTCGTTTTCCCGAATCATCCGGCTTGGCGAAGGCCTTGCCGAAACCGGCAGGCTGTCGGACGCCGCGATCGAACGGGCGATCGCCTGCCTCAGGATCTGTGCGGGCAAGCTCCGGCGCTGGAACGTCCGCCATGGCCGGTTCGTCGCGACCGAGGCCTGCCGCCAGGCCGTCAATTGCGACGCCTTCCTCCGCCGGGCTTTTGCGGAAACCGGCGTGCAGCTCGAGATCATCAGCCCCGGCGAGGAAGCAAGCCTCGCGGCGCGCGGCTGCGGCCCCTTGCTGACAAGCAACCGCGCCTTCGGTATTGTGTTCGATATTGGCGGCGGCTCGACCGAAGTGGTTTGGATGGGGTCGCGCCGGGGCGAATCGCTTGCCGTGCTCGATACGATTTCGATCCCGCTTGGCGTCGTAACGGCGGCGGACCGGCTGAAAGGCCGCGACATCACGCCCGATCTCTATGCCGCGCTAAAAGCTGAAGCTCGGGCGCCGCTGCTCGCGTTCGACCAGCGCCACGGCATCAGCGCGAAAGTGCGCGGCGGCCGGGTGCAGATGTTGGGCGCGTCCGGCACCGTGACGACAGTCGCAGGCATCCACAAACGCCTGAGCCGCTACCGCAGGGACATCGTCGATGGCGCAATGCTGAAATTCTCCGAGATCGACGCCGTCACGGATGAACTCTTCGCCGTCGGCCCCGACGGGCGACGGGCGAACCCTTGCGTCGGTCCGGAGCGGGCCGACCTGGTGCTGCCGGGCTGCGCCATATTGGATGCGATCCGGGATCAATGGCCGGTCGGCCGTCTCAGGGTCGCGGATCGCGGCGTCAGGGAGGGTATTCTGCTATCCCTGATGGCGCGCGATCGCCGGCGCAGGCGCTGACGATGGCGCGCGGGAGCAAGCGCGGCGACGGCAGCCGCATGATGGCGACACGGGTCAAGACAGCGCGCGGCCGCGCCAATGGCTCGACCCGCTGGCTGCAACGCCAGTTGAACGACCCCTATGTCGTGAAGGCTAATGCGGCGGGCTACCGCAGCCGCGCCGCGTTCAAGCTGATCGAACTGGATGACCGGTTTCAAATCCTGAAGCCGAATTCCCGCATCGTCGATCTGGGCGCCGCGCCCGGCGGATGGACGCAGGTTGCGGCCGAGCGCACGCGAAGCGGCCGAATCGTCGGCATCGATATCCTGAGCATGGACCCGATCGACGGGTCGGAGGTGCTGAAGCTCGATATTTTCGCCGAAGATGCGATTCGCCAGATCACCGACGCGCTCGGCGGGACCGAGGCCGATATCGTGCTCTCCGACATGGCGCCGTCGACGACCGGCCACAAACGCACCGATCAACTGCGGATCGCCGCCATCGCGGAAGCCGCCTACGATGTCGCCCATCGCCTGCTGGCCCCCGGCGGAACCTTTGTCGTCAAGGTTTTTCAGGGCGGCGCGCCGCCGGAATTGCTGGAAAACCTGAAGCAGGATTTCGCGACAGTCCGCCATGCGAAGCCGCCGGCGAGCCGCTCGGATTCCGCTGAGATGTATCTGGTCGCGACTGGGTTCAGGCGTCCACAATCGGCGCCATTGGACTCCTAACGACGGGCGTGTATAGAGCGGCGTCATTCCAGCATCGTCCAAAGGGGATGACATGGCGCCTCGCGACACCGCGACGATACCTCTCGCGCTTACCTTCGATGATGTGCTGCTCCGGCCCGCACATTCGGCCGTTCTGCCAACCGCAGCCCGGACGGATACGCGCGTCACGCGGGAAATCCGTCTGAATATCCCGATCATTGCGTCTGCGATGGACACGGTGACCGAATCGGCCATGGCCATTGCGATGGCCCAGGCCGGCGGCATGGGCGTGATCCACAAGAACCTGACGATCATCCAGCAGGCGGGCGAAGTCCGGAAGGTGAAGAAATTCGAATCCGGCATGGTCGTCGATCCTGTGACGATCGCGCCGGATGCCCGCCTCGCCGACGCCCTCGCCCTGATGAAAGACCACAATATTTCGGGCATTCCGGTCGTCTCCATCGCCGATGGCCGCCTGGCCGGCATCCTGACGAACCGCGACGTCCGTTTCGCGACCGATCCGCGTCAACCGATCCGCGAACTGATGACCCAGGCCGTCATCACCGCGCCGGAGAACGTCACGCCGGAGGAAGCCAAGCGGCTGCTGCACCAGAACCGGATCGAAAAGCTGCTGGTGGTCGATAGCGACAATCGCTGCATCGGCCTGATCACCGTGAAGGACATCGACAAAGCGGCGCGCTTCCCTGACGCCGCGAAGGACGAGCAGGGCCGGCTTCGTTGCGCCGCCGCGACCGGCGTCGGCGACGCCGGGTTCGAGCGCGCCGAGGCGCTGGCGGACGCTGGCGTCGATGTGATCGTCGTCGATACCGCCCACGGCAATTCCGAAGGCGTGATCCAGGCAGTCGAACGGATCCGACGCATTTCGAACAAGGTGCAGATCATCGCCGGCAATGTCGCGACCGGCGACGGCGCGGAAGCCCTGATCGACGCCGGCGCCGACGCCATCAAGGTCGGCATCGGCCCCGGTTCGATCTGCACGACCCGCATTGTCGCGGGCGTCGGGGTGCCGCAGTTGACCGCGATCATGGAAACCGCGGCCGCCTGCGCGCGGCGCGATGTCCCGGCGATCGCCGACGGCGGCATCAAATCCTCCGGCGACCTCGCGAAGGCGATCGCCGCCGGGGCAGAATGCGCGATGATCGGGTCGCTGCTCGGCGGAACCGATGAAAGCCCGGGCGAGGTCTTCATCTATCAGGGCCGCTCCTACAAATCCTATCGCGGTATGGGGTCCGTCGGCGCGATGGCGCGCGGCTCGGCGGATCGCTACTTCCAGCAGGAAGTAAACGATACCCTGAAGCTCGTCCCCGAGGGCGTCGAAGGCCAGGTGCCATACAAGGGCCCGGTCGCGGGCGTGCTCCATCAGCTTGTCGGCGGCCTCAAGGCGGCGATGGGCTATACCGGCAACGCCACCATCGCCGACATGCGCGAGCACGCCGAGTTCATCCGCATTACCAACGCGGGCCTGCGCGAGAGCCACGTGCACGACATCACCGTCACGCGCGAAGCCCCGAACTACCAGACAGGCAGCTAGACCCGCCCATGCACGATCGCATTCTGATTGTCGACTTCGGCTCCCAGGTCACGCAGTTGATCGCGAGGCGGGTCCGCGAGGCCGGCGTCTATTGCGAAATCTGGCCGTTCAACAAAACCGACGCCAAAGCCGTTGCGGACTTCAATCCGAAGGGCATCATCCTCTCGGGCGGCCCGGCGAGCGTCACGCTCGCGACGTCGCCGGCGGCGGATGCGGCCTTGTTCGACCTGGGTCTGCCGGTCCTCGGCATCTGCTACGGCCAGCAAACCATGGCGGCGCAACTGGGCGGCAAGGTCGAAAGCTCCTCCAAGCGGGAATTCGGGCGCGCCACGGTTTCGGTCACGGCCAATTCGCCCTTGTTCGACGGCGTCTGGGGGACCGGCGACAGCCGCCAGGTCTGGATGAGCCACGGCGACGCCGTTACCGCCCTGCCGCCGGGCTTCAGCCCGATCGCCGTCACGGCAAACGCGCCCTTTGCCGCCATCGCCGATGAGGACCGCCGGTTCTACGGCGTGCAGTTCCATCCCGAAGTCGCCCATACCCCCGAAGGCGGCCGGTTGATCGCGAATTTCGCGACCCGGATCGCCGGGTGCGCCGGGGACTGGACGATGGCCGCCTTCCGTGAGGAGGAGATCGCGCGCATTCGCGCCAAGGTCGGCAGCGGTCGGGTGATCTGCGGCCTGTCGGGCGGCGTCGACAGCGCGGTCGCCGCCGTACTGATCCACGAAGCGATCGGCGACCAGCTTCAGTGCATCTTCGTCGATACCGGCATGCTGCGCCTGGGCGAAGCCGAAGAGGTGGTTACGCTATTTAGAAGTCACTACAATATTCCGCTGCATCATGTTGAAGCGGAAACGGATTTCCTGACGGCGCTTGACGGCGTCAGCGATCCCGAACGCAAGCGCAAGATCATCGGCGGATTGTTCATCGATATCTTCGAGCGCGAGGGTAAGCGCATCGGCGGCGCGGAATTCCTGGCCCAGGGCACGCTCTATCCGGACGTCATCGAAAGCGTCTCGTTCGCGGGCGGCCCAAGCGTCACGATCAAGAGCCACCACAATGTCGGCGGCTTGCCGGACCGGATGAACCTGAAGCTGGTCGAACCCCTGCGCGAGCTTTTCAAAGATGAGGTGCGCGCGCTCGGCCGCGAATTGGGCCTGCCTGAAGCCTTTGTCGGCCGCCACCCCTTCCCTGGTCCCGGCCTGGCGATCCGGGTGCCCGGCGCCATCACCAAGCCCAAGCTCGACACCCTCCGCCAGGCCGATGCGGTCTATCTGGACGAAATCCGCAATGCCGGCCTCTATGACGCGATCTGGCAGGCCTTTGCGGTGCTGCTGCCGGTTTCGACCGTCGGCGTCATGGGCGACGAACGCACCTATGAGTCCGCCCTCGCCCTCCGCGCCGTCACCTCGACCGACGGCATGACGGCGGATTTCTACCATTTCGACATGGCCTTCCTCGGCCAGGTCGCAACCCGCATCATCAACGAAGTCGCCGGCGTCAACCGCGTCACCTACGACGTAACCTCCAAGCCCCCCGGCACGATCGAGTGGGAGTGAAGCCGATGCCTGAGACACGGCCTGCCGCGACGCCGACGGTGATGATCGATAATGCCAGGGTGCGGGTCACGGAGTGGCGCTTTCCGCCGGGCGGGGCGACGGGATGGCACCGGCATGACATGGACTACGTCGTCGTTCCGATCACGACGGGGGCGCTGACCCTGGAGACGCCGACCGGCCTCGTCACGGCCGAGCTCAGGACCGGCGTGCCCTATTACCGGAACGCCGGCGTCGAGCATGACGTCATCAACGCCAATGACTTCGAATTCATCTTCATCGAAACCGAGATGAAATAACGGCTTACGAGGCGGCTTTGACGACTCGCACCAGGTCGTTCACGACACGCTCCAGATGCTGCAGCGTGTTCACCTCGCGCATCAGGCTGCAATAGGGCCGATAGCGGAAAATCTCCGAATCGCCCGTTCCCCAGAGCGGCGGCGGCTCCGGGTTCAGCCAGAGGACGCGCTTCGACCGCTCAGAGATTTCCTTCAGGATATCGCTGCGCGGGTCGGTATTGTTGCTCCGCCCATCGCCCAGGATGACGACGGT
The DNA here is from genome assembly GCA_937891825.1 of uncultured Alphaproteobacteria bacterium. Classification (GTDB taxonomy): domain Bacteria; phylum Pseudomonadota; class Alphaproteobacteria; order Bin95; family Bin95; genus VMCJ01. The sequence goes on along the minus strand of CALAHN010000089.1, from coordinate 72,700 downwards.
CGTCCGCTTGTCGACCTGATCCAGGAAGCCTTCGCGGAAGTCTTCCAGGCTCTTGCCATAGTCGGTCGGCATGTAGCCGACCGCGTTCATGATCTGATCGACGGCGGCGTCGACGTCATGGGCTGCGAAGAACTGGCTGGTTTCGATCAACTTACCTGAAAAGGCGAAGCTGCGGACATCGTTCAGCACGTCATGCAGCGCATAGAGGAACTGCAGCAGAAAGCGCGCGACGGAGGCGACGGAGCCCGACACGTCGCAGATCGCCATGACCCTGGGCTTCGAAATCTTTTTCCGCTTCCAGATCAGGTCGAACATGATGCCGTCATTGGCATAATTCCGGCGCATGGTCTGCCGGAGATCGAGCATGCCGCGGTTCCGCCTCTTCGGCTTGCGGGAATGTAGCGCCGCCAGGCGTTTGGCGATGCGGGCGACCAGCTTGCGCATTTCTTCCTGATCGCGGCGGTCCAGATTGCCAAGACGGCTGCGGCGCAATCGGCCTTCGCGGAGATCGCGGGTGGTCTCCGCGCCATAAAGCGAGAGCCGCCGCTCCACGAGATTGCGCGCGGTCTCGAAGAGGCGCTTGCGCGCGACCTCCAGGGCCGCCGCCTGCCCCGGCTGGCCGCCGCCGCCGGAGCCCTGCCCCTGGCCCTCGCCTTCGCCCATGCCGGTATTGGCCTGCGCCTCACGGATCGCAGCGTCGAGGCCTTCCAGGCCCATCTGGCGGAGAATGCGCTGGGTATAGAGGCCGCGCTGGGTGAAGAACTTGATGTTCTCGAGGCCGACTTCGGCCGCAGCTTCCTCCATCGCGGCGGCGATTTCGGCCTGATCGCCTTCCAGCAGCATCTGCGCCAGCTCGTTATTGACGCCTGCCGTGTCGCCGTCCCAATCGTCGGTCGCCTCGTTCTCGTCCTCGGCTGGGCTCCGTTCGGCGACGGCGGTGAAGAACGCTTCGAAACAGGCGTCGAAGCGGCCTTTTTCCTCGGTCGTCTTGGCAAGCGCCAGGCTGAGGCCCTGCTTCAGGACCTCACGGTTTTCCCAGCCGACGAAGTCCGCGACGCGCACCGCGTCCAGGGATTCCGCGACCGAAACCCGGACGTCCGCGCCGCGCACGGCTTTCAGGAAGTTGACGATCGTCCGGTCGATTTCGCCTTTCGTTTCGGCCATGGTCTGCCAGCGCTACTTTACGATCGCCGGCGGCGGCGTCGCTTTTTCGGCCTGCCTGACCAATTCCAGCGCCTGCCGGTCGACGGCGGTAATGTCTTCCTCGAATTTCAGGATGACGTTCAGCGTTCGCCGCACAAGGTCGCCGTCAAGCTCCGATGCGTTCAGCAGCATCAGCGCCCGCGCCCAATCGATGGTTTCGCTGACGGAGGGATGCTTCTTCAGGTCGAGCTCGCGCACGTTCTGCACGAACGCGACGAGCTGGCGCATCAGATGTTCGGTAATGTCCGGCACCCGCGCGCGCAGAATCTGACGCTCGAGCTTCGCTTCCGGGAACGGCACATAGAGATGCAGGCAGCGGCGCTTCAAGGCGTCGGAGAGTTCCCGCGTGTTGTTCGAGGTCAGGAAGACAATCGGCTTCCGTATCGCCTTGATCGTGCCAAGCTCCGGGATCGAGACCTGATATTCTGAAAGGATTTCGAGCAGGAAAGCTTCGAATTCGTGATCCGCCTTGTCGATCTCGTCGATCAACAGGACGCAGCCATGTTCTTCCCGAAGCGCTTTCAGGAGCGGGCGCGGCGCGACGAACTGCTCGGAGAAGAACAGGTCCGAATGGGCATGTAGCTTCGCCATCGATTCTTTCAGGTTCGCGGCATCGCCCAGAACTTCGCTGATCTTGTCCCGCAAGATCTGGGTATAAAGCAATTGCTTGGCATAGCGCCATTCATAGAGCGCCTTCGCCTCGTCCAGGCCCTCGTAACACTGAAGGCGGATCATCGGCAGGCCCATATATGCGGCCATGGTATTCGCAAGTTCGGTCTTCCCGACGCCAGCAGGCCCTTCGACAAGCAGGGGCTTTTCCAGGTTGCCCGCGATGAACAACGCCGTCGCGATCGGATTCGAGCAGATGTAGCCGAGATCGCCGAAGCCGGAAGTAATGGCGTCGACGTCGGCGAGTTTCTTTGCGAAGTCAGCGTGCATTCGGCGATCCTGATTGATACGGGCTAAGGGGTTGGGGCAAGTGTGCGTCCGCGCAAGGCGACGCGCAAGGCGACGCGGTCCAGGCGTCAGCGTTGCTGTTGCGGCCGCTCCGCGTTGAGGGCTGGGCCGGCATAGGCGCCGCGATAGCGTTCGATCTCCGCCCTGGACCGCTCCAGATCGTCGAGCGCCTCCGAGCGGGCGCGGGCGAGGCCTGCCTCCATCACCTTGCGCAGCGCCTCGTAGTCCTGGTTGGCTTCGGCGCCGACGCAATCCATGAAGGTTTTCATCTGTTCGAAATAGCGATTGAAGGCGTCGACGGCGAGGTTGTAGCTCAAGGCGTCCGCGATCCTGACCGGCGGCGGCGACGGCTTGTAGCACCGGTTCGAGCGCCAGACCCGGTAATCCGTAATCTCCGGCCCGTCCAGGCCGCCGGCGCGCGCGGGCGCATCGGCGAACCCGCCGGCCGCGATCAGCGCGAGCAGAAGCAGGGCGAGGAGGAATTTCACCCCCGCGGCACGCGCTTGGTCACGATGCTCGCCGTCATGAGCTTCCGCTCGCCAGCGCTGATGACGCAGCGTGCGAACGCCATGGATCGGCCGCGACGGGTCAATTCCGCTTTCGCTTCAATGAAGTCGCCCTCCAGGCCCGCAGACAGAAATTCCGCGTTCAAGGATACCGTAATCGCCCGCTCGCCGACTAGCCCTTCCCGGCATGCGGCGCAGAGCGCGAGGTCGGCCATCGTCATCAGCAGCCCGCCATGGACGCTGCCCCCGGTATTGCAGTGCTTGCGCTCGGCCAGCAGATACACCTCGCCGATCGGGCCGCCTTTTCGCATGTAGAACAAGCCGGTCAAGGTTTCATGGGGGTCGTCCGGATCGCTAACGACAAAGCTCTCCGGAAAATCTGGCGGCGCGCCGGTCATCCGTTAGCGTATCCTCTGGCTGGTTTGCGGCTGGCCATCCTGAAGCAGGGCGCGCGGCAAGCTGGCGCGACGCCAGAGCGATCAGCGGCGGCTATCGGCGAGGACGCGGCCGGGCCGCAAGGCATTGGCCATAAATCTCGCTGTTGCGCGCACAGCATCGCTATGGGCGCGCTGCGACAGGGAATGCCCTTCGCCGCGATAGACCTTGAGATCGACCAGGGCGCCGCCTTGCTCGATCGCCTTGGATGTTGCGACCGCGCGCCGAAACGGCACGACGGCATCCTTGTCGCCATGCAGCAGCAAGGTTGGCGGCAGCGCCGCCGTCGACCGCCGTGGGATATGCCCCGACAGCGCGCCGCCCAAGCTGACGACGGCGCGAACCCGCTCGTCGCCGACGCCAAGCGACAGCGCATGGAAGCCGCCAAGCGACATGCCATATATTCCAAGCCCGTCGGACCGAATGTCCGGCCGCGACAGGACATACTTGATCGCGGCTTCCAGGATTGCGTCGCGCGTTCGGAAAATACTCGGGCTGGCCTTGCCGCCGCGTTTGCCGAGACCGTCGTAGTAATGCACGACGACCGCCGCGACGCCCTTGTCGGCCATCGCTTGCGCGAACGGATACACAAACCAGCCGCTGCCGATCCCGGAGGCGCCGTGCAAAACCAACGCCGCCGGCGCGGGGCCCGGCGTGGCTGGCTTGAAAATCTCAAGCCGGACATTGCGGCCCGCAAACTTGAAGCTCGCGTCGATGCGGGTGTGGGCGGCTTCGGCCGGCTGTCCGAGTGCGAAAGACGCCGTCAGAAGCGCGAGCGCCATCAAGAGAAAACGCCTCAAGTTTGCCTCATTCTGCTCGTAAATCGGATCGTCAGACGAGTGTTGTCATATGGATCACAGAATGATGCAACCCCGATAATTGCCGTGCGCCTTCCCGCTGCATATATTAAGGGCCGAGGGACAGTCACGCAGTTTGCTGAATCATGTGATCCTGAACCCTTGCGGAGAGCCAAGTCATGCGGACAGCAATAGCAATCATCATCGCCGGCCTGGCGCTGACCGGCTGCGCGAAAAGCCTGTCGCCGGACGTATATAGCCGCGGCGAAGTCGGCTCGGCCGTGCAGATCGAGGATGGCGTGGTGCTCTCCGTTCGGGATGTCCGGATCGAAGGCACGCGCAGCAATATCGGCGGCGGCATCGGCGCGGCGGCCGGCGGCGTCGGAGGCAGTTGGGCAGGCAGCGGCCGCGCCGGCATTCTTGGCGCGATCGCGGGCGCCGTCGTCGGCGCCGTCGTCGGCGCCGTGGCGGAGGACGCGATCACTGGCAGCGACGGCATCGAATATCTCGTCCGGCGCGCCGATGGCGACACGGTCGCGGTCGTGCAGCCGAAGGGCGAGACGCAATTGCCGCCGGGCACGAAGGTCATGCTGGTCTACGGCGACCACATCCGCATCGTGCCGGCCCCGGTCGACGCCCAAACCGGGGGCGGGGTGCCTCCGGCGAATAGCGCGCCTGCCGTGACGGTCCCCGGGTCTGACGCCGTCGTCAAGCGCCCATCCGCCACGATCTGACAGCATGGCTGTCTATATCTCCCCCCTGACCGAGGGCTTCGGCGCGAGCGCGACCGGATTCAGCATTCGCGACGGCTTGTCCGAGAGCGATTTTCGCGACATCGAACTGGCGCTGAACGCCTATGGCGTTCTGGTCATGCCGGACCAGCCGCTGGATGACGAGGCTCAGGTCGCGTTCAGCGAACGGCTCGGTCCCCTGGAAGAAACCCTGGTCGGCGCGGTCGGCGCCGGCTCGAAGATCGTCCGGGTCGCGAACGTGCTGCCGGACGGCACGCTGAAGGACCCCGACAGCCAGCAAGCGCTGTTCACCCGCGCCAATTTCCTCTGGCACACGGATTCGTCGTTCAAGGCGACGCCTGCGAAATATTCGATGCTCTCCGCCCGCGAACTGCCCCGCGCCGGCGGCGGCGACACGGAGTTCGTCTCGACCGCGGCCGCCTATGACGCCCTCTCCCCGGACGAACAGGCGCTGGCCGACCGGCTGATCGCCATTCACTCGATCGCCTGGTCGCGGGAAAAATTCGCGCCGGGCGCATCCTCGGAAGAACAGCGGCGTCGGCTGCCGCCCGTCCCCCAGGCGCTGGTTCGGACAAACCCGATGACCGGCCGGAAATCCCTGCATATCGCCAGTCACGTCATGGGCTTCGAAGGCATGAGCGATGCCGAGGGTCAGGCATTACATGACGCCTGGCTCGAGCGGGCGACGGCGCCGGACAGGATTTATCGCCACCGCTGGTCGCCCCACGACGCGATCATCTGGGACAACCGCGCGACCATGCATCGCGCGACCCCCTATGACGAAACCGGAGACCGACGGATCATGATCCGCACAACCATTTCCGATTTCGGACCGACGGTCAGAGACGGCGCCATCGTCGAGGCCGCCTGATGGCCCTGCCCCTCAGCGAACGAGAGACGCTGCTCGCCCGCTATGACGTCTGGCCGAGCTTGCCCGCCATGGCGCTCGAAATGCTGGAGGCCGGCGGCGACCGGCCGTTGCTGTGGCACAAGCCGACCCGCGCCGGGGACTATGCCCCGATCAGCCACGCCGAAATCCGCCGGCAGATCGTCGCCCTCGCCCACAAGCTGATCGCGCTTGGGCTGAAGCCAGGCGAACGGGTGCTGCTGGCGTCCGAGAACCGACCGGAATGGCTGGTCGCGGACGTGGCGGTGATGCTGGCGGGCGGCGTCACCGTGCCGGCCTACACGACCAATTCCGTGGCGGACCATGCCCATGTCCTCTCGGATTCGGGCGCGGTCGGCGCGATCGTTTCCGGCGGCAAGGTCGCGGCGCCCGCACTCAAGGCGGCGCAGGCGGCGAATGTCCGCTTCACCCTCGGCTTCGACAGCGATAGCGGCGCGGACATCTCCTTCGAGGAAGCCGTCGCCGGCGACGCGACGGCGCCGCCGTCAACGCTTGACGCCCTTACCCGGAACGATCTCTCCAGCCTGATCTACACCTCTGGCACCGGCGGCGCGCCCAAGGGCGTGATGCTGTCGCATCGCGCCATCTTCACGAACTGCAAAAGCGCCATGGATCTGGTTTTCGACCTGCAGGAGGTCGACGACCCAAAGCAGGAAGCCTTCCTGAGCTTCCTCCCGCTCTCCCATGCCTATGAGCGGACAGCCGGTCAGTTCTTCCCGCTGTCCGCCGGGTGCCAGATCTACTATGCCGAGGGCATCGACCGCCTTGCGAAGAACCTGACCGAGGCGCGGCCGACCATCATGACCGCGGTCCCCCGGCTCTATGAAAGCTTGTATGCGCGCATCCTGCAGGGCCTGAAGAAGGAAGCGGATTACAAGCAACGCATGTTTCATCGGGCCCTGGCGCTTGGCCGGAAGCGGATCGAGTCCGGCAGCCTCGGCCTGTTCGAGACGATCGAGAATGCGACGCTCGATCTCCTGGTCCGGTCGAAAGTGCGGGATCGGTTCGGCGGGCGCCTGAAAGCCTTGATCTCCGGCGGCGCGCCCTTGAATTACGAAGTCGGCATCTTCTTTTCGGCGCTTGGGCTTCGTGTGCTGCAAGGCTATGGGCAGACCGAAGCGGCGCCGGTGATTTCCTGCAACCGGCCGGGCATCGTCGATTTGCGCACCGTCGGCCCGAAATTGCTTGGCGTCGAGATCAAGCTTGCCGAAGACGGAGAAATTCTGGTCCGGGGCGACATGCTGATGGACGGCTATTGGGGCCAGCCTGAGGATACGGCCGGGACCATCGTCGATGGCTGGCTGCATACCGGCGATGTCGGCGTCTTCGATGCGCAAGACCGCCTGATGATTACGGACCGCAAGAAAGATCTGATCGTGAATGCCGGCGGCGACAATGTGGCCCCCCAGAAGGTCGAGGGCGTGTTGGCGCTTTCGGAGGCGATCGAGCACGCCATGGTTTACGGCGACCGGCAGCCGCATCTGGTGGCGCTGATCAATCCTGATCCGGCGTTCGCCGAAGCCTGGGCGCGCGACCATGGCGTCGAGGTCGAGGCGTTGCGGGACAATGCCGAGTTCCGGGCCGTGCTCCAGAAAGCCGTCGATGAGGCGAATGCAAAGCTTGCGACCTACGAGCGCGTCCGCCGGTTCGCCATCGCCGACGAACGGTTCACGACAGCGAACGGCCAATTGACGCCGACCATGAAAATCCGCCGCCGCTTCATCATTGAAGCCTACAAGGACCGCCTCGAGGCGCTTTACGGCGGCGCATGACGGCGACGGGCCGCCGCCGTCGCTTGCGCCCCTGGCGCATCGCCCGCTATCTGGGCATCGCCCTCGCCCTGATCGTCCTGGCGCCGGCGCTGATTGTCGGGGTCCTGGTCGCCAGGGTCTGGCTCGGTCAGCCGGAGCTTGATGGCGAACGCCTGACGCCGGGCCTGCAGGCGGTCGCGACGATTGATCGGGACGCGCTCGGCATTGTCCACATCAAGGCCGAAAGCGAGGGCGACGCCTATTTCGCGCTAGGCTTCGTCCATGCCCAGGACCGGTTCTTTCAGATGGACGCCATGCGCCGGATCGCGGGCGGCCGACTTTCCGAGATCATGGGAAAGCCGGGGCTTGCGATCGACCAGCGCATGCGGCGCCTCGGTCTCGCCCGCCTCGCGGCTGGAGACGTCGCCCATCTGCCGCCCGAAGTCCGCGCCGTCTATGAGCGGTACCGCGACGGCGTGAACACCTGGCTCAAGACGCGGAAGGGCGTCGCCGCCGACGAACTTACGCTCTTGCTGGCGGGCGAACCCGAACCCTGGACCATCCCGGACTCGCTCGCCTGGAACCGGCTGATGGCGCTTCGCCTCGTCGGCAATTGGGGATCGGAGTTGATGCGCCTCAGGCTTGGGCGGGTGCTGACGCCGGACCAATTGGCGGACCTCTGGCCGGAGGATCAAGCTGGCCTCGCCGTCAGCGTGCCCGCTCCGCCGCAATCGGTGCTCGATGCGGCGGCAGGCCTCGCGGACCTGGTCAATCCAGAGGATGGCTCTAACGCCTGGGCCCTCGACGGGCGGCTGTCGGCGAGCGGCCATGCGCTGCTCGCCAACGATCCGCATCTCGGCCTGACGACGCCCGGCGTCTGGCATCTCGTGCGGCTTGAAGCGCCCGGCTTGCTGCTCGCCGGCGCGACGGCGCCCGGCGTCCCGGCCATGGTGCTGGGCCACAACGGCCATGTCGCCTGGGGCCTCACCAATGCCGCGACCGACACGAGTGATCTCTATGTCGAGACCGTCGATCCATCGGACAGAGACGCGTATCTGACGCCCGACGGGCCGCGCCCGTTCGAACGGCGCGCCGAGACCATTCGCGTCCGGTTCGGCGCGGACCGGACCTTGACGGTCCTGACGACCCGCCATGGACCGATCATCACGCCGGCCGACGACGATGGGCCCTTGCTGGCATTGGCGCATACGGGCTTCCTCGAAGGCGAGCGGTCGGCGGAAACGCTCTATCGGATCAATCGGGCGCGGACCTGGACGGACGTCATCGTCGCCGCCCGCCTGACGCGGGGACCGCAGCAGAATATCTTCTACGCCGGGCCGGACGGCGTCGGCATGGCGGTCGGCGGCCTGATGCCGATCCGGCGCAGCGGCGACGGCTATATGCCCGCCGATGGCGCTGGCGCGGCCGGGGATTGGGTCGGTTTCGCCGATGTCGACACGATGCCCCAGACCTTCCAGCCGGCCCAAGGGTGGGTCGCGAACGCCAATAACCAGCTCGCGCCTTCCGATTACCCGATCCCGCTCGGTCGGGAATGGGGCTATCCAGGCCGCTTTGCCGTGATCGAGCAAGCCCTCCAGGCCATGGCGGCGGCAGGCGGCGGCGCCGATGCGGACGCCATGCAGGCCCTGCAGTTCGACAATGCGTCGCCGATCGCCCGGGACCTCCTGCCGCTCATGCTGGCGACCCTCGACGAAGCCCCGCTCCGCCAGGCCGACGCGCCGTTGGCCGCAGCCCTGCGGGCCTGGGACGGCGCGACGCCCATGGCGGCGGCGGAGCCGCTGATCTTCTTCGCCTGGATGCGGGAAGCCATGCGCACGATCTTCGCCGATGAAATGCAGGAAGCATTCGAGGACTGGAACAGCCTTCGGGCAGAGCCGCTCGCCCGTATCCTGACCAGGCGGCCGGTCTGGTGCGACGACGTTGCGACGGACAGCGTTGAAACCTGCGCGACGGCTCTGGCCGAGAGCCTGACGCGCGCCCATGTCTGGCTTCGTAAAAATTATGGCGACGACCCGCAAGGCTGGCATTGGGGCGACGCCCATCAGGCAAGGTTTCGGCATATGGCTTTCGGTTTCATTCCCGTGCTCAACCGGATCTTCGATATCCGCCTGCCGGCGCCCGGCGCCCAGGAAACCGTCAACCGCGCCGCCTTTCGCATCGCCGACGGCGCGGACCCATTCGGCCAGGGCCATGGGCCGAGCTTCCGCGCGATCTTCGATCTGGCCGACCTGGAAGCCGCCCGGATGATCGCAGGCCCCGGCCAGAGCGGCCGCCTGTTCTCGCCGAACCGCTCGAGCATGGCGGAGAACTGGCGGGACGGCCGGTATAGCGCGCTCGCGCCGCTCCAGACCCCGGCGCACCGGCTGACGCTGCGTACCAGTCCGGCGCAACGATGAGCCCTATCATCCTGGTCCATCTGGCTGCGGCCAGTTTCGCGCTGCCAATCGCGGCAATTATGGCATTTCGTCCGAAGGGCGATCGCTTGCATCGCAAGCTGGGCAAAGTCTGGGTCGGGCTGATGACCATTGTCGCGACCACCAGCTTCTGGATCACCGGAATCAATGGCGACCGCTGGAGCCCGATCCACATTCTATCCGTCATTACCCTAGTCTCGCTGGTCTACGCAGTCGTCGCCGTCAGAAAGGGGAAGATCGACAGCCATCGATATGCGATGCTCGGAACCTGTGTGGGGTTGATCGCCGCCTTTCTGTTCGCGCTCGCTCCGGGCCGTCTGTTGGGGGTGCTGTAGTTTTGATCGAGATTTCGCCGGCCTTCGTCCGTGAAGCCGCGGCGGCGATTCGGGGACAGATCGTCGACACGCCGCTGACCTGCTCGCGCACGCTCTCCGCGATGTTCGGGGCTGAAATCTGGCTGAAGTTCGAGAACCTGCAATATACGGCCTCGTTCAAGGACCGCGGCAGCTTGTTCAAGCTGCTCTCCCTGTCCGAAGCGGCGCGCAAGCGCGGCGTCGTCGCGGCCTCGGCCGGCAATCACGCGCAGGGCGTGGCCTACCATGCCAGCCGCCTTGGGGCGCCGGCGGCGATCGTCATGCCGGCATTCACGCCCTATACCAAGGTCGCCGGCGTCCGGCGTTTCGGCGCCGAAGCGATCCTGGAGGGCGCCTCGCTTGAGGAGGCCGGCGTCGTCGCCCGCCGTCTCGAGCAGGAGCGGAACGCCACATTCATCCATCCCTATGACGATCCCCATGTGATCGCCGGCCAGGGCACGATCGGCCTGGAACTAGCGGAGCGCGGCGTTCCGTTCGATGACGTCGTGATCCCGATCGGCGGCGGCGGCCTGTTCGCCGGCATCGCTGTCGCCTTGCAGGAGGCCATGCCCGCCGCGCGGCTGACCGGGGTTGAGGCGGCGCACTATCCGTCCATGTTGGCGGCGCTGGAAAACCGCGCGGCGCCGGCGCCGGCGCCGACGCTCGCGGAAGGCATCGCGGTAAAGGCGCCCGGCAAGCTGACGCTGCCGATTATCCGGGACCGCGCCGACAGGATCGTCCTTGTCGATGAGGCGCATCTGGAGATTGCGGTCGAAACCCTGGCGGAGATCGAGAAAACCGTCGCCGAGGGCGCTGGCGCCGCGGCGCTCGCGGCCGTGATGGCGGAGCCCGAGCGCTTCACTGGCAGGCGGGTCTGCCTCATCCTTTCCGGCGGCAATATCGATAGCTTCATCCTGGCCCAGGCGCTGTTGCGCGGCCTGGCCCGCGAGCGACGGATCGTCCGTCTCAGGGTCGAGGCCCCCGACCAGCCGGGATCGCTGGCGCTGACGACCCGCATCATCGCCGAGCAAGGCGGCAATGTGCTGGAAGTCCGGCATGAGCGCCTGTCGTTCGACGTGCCGATCAAAGCGACCCAGATCGACTTCGTGCTGGAGACCGAGGGCCGCGAGCATCTGGACCGGATTGTCGCGGCGCTCCGAGCGTCACATATCGAGGCGGAGCCGATGAGTCCGCTTGCGCACGCTGCCGGGTAGCGCGGTCCCGCAATCGGGCCTATCTCCATCGGATGCAATATCGAATAGGGTGAGGCCATGAAACGTCCCCTCATATGCGCCGTCGCCTGGATGATCGGAGCGCTCGGTCTGACCGGCGCGCCGCTTCCGGTCGAAGCGGAAACGCGCGTCCTGCCCGAAAGCCGGGAACAGGTGCAGTTATCCTTCGCGCCGCTGGTGCGCGACGTGGCGCCGGCGATCGTCAACATCTTCACGCGCACCAAGGTGCGGCAGCGCCGGGTCTCGCCGCTCTTCAACGATCCGTTTTTCCGGCGCTTCTTCGGCGATGCCCTGGGCGGCGAACGGGAACGGACGGAAAGCTCGCTCGGGTCCGGCGTCATCGTCGATCCAAGCGGGCTCGTCGTCACCAACCATCACGTCATCGAAGGCGCCGACGAGATCCGCGTCGTTCTGAACGATCGGCGCGAGTTCGAGGCGACCATCGTCCAGTCCGACGATCGCGCCGACCTGGCCGTTCTGAGGATCGATACCGCCGGCGCCCGCATTCCATCAGCCGTCATCGCGGCGCCGGATTCCGTTGAAGTCGGCGATCTGGTGCTGGCGATCGGCAATCCCTTCGGCGTCGGCCAGACCGTCACCAGCGGCATCGTCTCGGCCCTGGCGCGCTCGCGTCCGGGGCTCACGGATTTCGGCGTCTTCATTCAGACCGACGCCGCCATCAATCCAGGCAATTCCGGCGGCGCCCTGATCGACATGAACGGCGAGGTCGTCGGCGTGAACACCGCGATCTACTCCAATAGCGGCGGCAGCATGGGCATTGGCTTCGCCATCCCCGCCAGCCTCGTCGCCCGCATGGTCGAAGCGGCCCGGACCGGCCAGCGCGTCGTTCGTCCCTGGCTCGGCGCGCACGGCCAGGAAGTGACGGCGGATCTGGGGGCGGCGCTCGGGCTTTCGCCGCCGCGCGGCGTCCTGCTGGATGGGGTCGATCCGAATGGCGCATTGGCGGAAGCTGGCCTGAAGCAAGGCGACGTCGTGCTGGCGGTCGATGGCCGCCCCGTCGGCGATCCGTTGGAATTGCGCTTCCGCGTCTCCACCAAGACCATCGGCGACCGGGTCGGCATCGAGTACTGGCGGAACGGACGGATCTATCGGGCCGCCCCGCTCCTGGAGCCGCCGCCGGAGATCCCGCCGCGCAATACGACGCAGATCGACGCCGAATCGCCGCTCGACGGGGCGGAAATCGCCAACCTCTCCCCGGCCCTGAAGGAAGAACTGGGCATGGAGATCAAGGGCGACGGGGTCGTGGTCCTCCGCCTGAAAGCCAACGGCTACGCCCGCCGCCTCGGGCTTAGGCCCGGCGACGTGATCGAGACTATCAACGGGCGGGAGATCAGCCTGGTCGACGATGCGCTCAGGGCCATCGATGAGCGGCCGCGGCGCTGGAAGATCGTCGTCCTTCGCGGCGACCGGCGCCTGGCGCTCGAAATCGGCTGATGGCCTCATTATTTGAAGCAGCCGGACTGGAGAAAGCCGCGCCGCGGCCGCTCGCGGACCGGCTTCGCCCGAAGACCCTGGACGAGGTCGTCGGCCAGGATGGCGTGCTCGGGCCGGCCGCGCCGCTCCGCCGCATGCTCCAGGAACGCCGCCTCGCGTCGCTGATCCTCTGGGGCCCGCCCGGTTGCGGCAAGACGACGATCGCCCGCCTGCTCGCCGGCGCCGTCGATCTGGAGTTCGTATCCCTGTCGGCGGTCTTCTCCGGGGTCGCGGATTTGCGCAAAGCCTTCGAGGAAGCCAAGCGCCGCCGGGAGATGGGGCGCGGCACATTGCTGTTCGTCGACGAAATCCATCGCTTCAACAGGGCGCAGCAGGACGGCTTCCTGCCCTATGTCGAGGAAGGCGTCGTCGTTCTGGTCGGCGCGACGACCGAGAACCCGTCGTTCGAGTTGAACGCCGCCCTGCTCTCCCGCTGTCAGGTGCTGGTGCTGTCGCGCCTGGACGACGCGGCGCTGGAGCGCCTGATCGCGCGCGCGGAAGCGGACGCCGGCCGGCCGCTGCCGCTCGATGCCGGCGCCCGTCAGGCGCTGAAGGCGATGGCGGACGGCGACGGGCGCTATCTCCTGAACCTGGCGGACGAACTGGTCCGCATGCCGGCGGAGCCGGTGCTGGATGTCGCGGCCCTTTCCGTGGTCGCGCAAAAGCGCGCGCCGATCTACGACAAGGCCCAGGAAGGGCACTACAATCTGATTTCGGCCCTGCACAAATCGATGCGCGGCTCCGACCCCGACGCCGCGCTCTACTGGCTGGCGCGAATGCTGACCGGCGGCGAAGACCCCCGCTATATCGCAAGACGGGTCGCGCGCTTCGCCGCTGAAGACGTCGGCCTCGCCGATCCGCAGGCGCTGCCGCTGGCGCTCGCGGCCTGGGAGCATTTCGAGCGGATCGGATCGCCCGAGGGCGAACTCGCCATCGCCGAGGCCGTGGTCTATCTCGCCATCGCGCCGAAATCCAATGCGGTCTACAAGGCGTTCGGCGAAGCGATGCGCGCCGCCAAGCAAACCGGCTCCCTGATGCCGCCCAAGCACATCCTGAACGCGCCGACGAAGCTCATGAAAGACCTTGGCTATAGCGACGGCTATGCCTACGACCATAGCACTGAGGACGGCTTCTCCGGTCAGAACTATTTCCCCGACGGCATGGCGCGCGAACAGTTCTATCGCCCCGTCGAACGCGGCTTCGAGCGCGAGGCCCAGAAGCGCCTGGCCTATTGGGCGAAGCTCCGCTCCGAGCGCGCGGGCGGTTCAGGCGCATGACCGGCGTTCTCCTGGTGATGGCTGGCGGCGGGCTCGGGGCCGGGCTCCGCTATGGCGTCGGGCTGGCGGCCAGCCGCTTGCTGGGGCTTGGCTTCCCCTGGGGCACGTTGCTCTGCAATGTCGCGGGATCGCTCGCCATGGGCCTCCTGGTCGGCGCCATGGCGCACGGGCTCCTGGGCGACGGGCGCCAGGCGGAGAATGCGCGGCTGTTGCTCGGCGTCGGCGTGCTTGGCGGCTTCACGACCTTTTCGACATTTTCACTGGATGCGATCGCGCTCTGGCAGCGGGGCGACCTTTTGGCCGCCTTCGGTTATGTCATGGCGTCGGTCGTCATCGCGTTCGCGGGTTTCTTGATTGGCCTCCGCGTGGCCCGGGGGTTTGCATGACAGGCGTTACGACGGTTCAAGTCAACGAGGATGAAGCTGGGGTCCGGCTCGACCGCTGGTTCAAGCGGCATTACCCCGCCCTGCCGCAATCCCGGCTGCAGAAACTGACCCGCTCCGGCCAGGTGCGCATCGACGGCAAGCGCGCGAAGCCCGCCGACCGGCTTGAAGCCGGCCAGAGCGTGCGCGTCCCGCCCCTGGGCGCTCCCAACCCGGAGAGCGCGCCGAAACCGCGGCCGAAACCGGCGATCTCGGAGGCCGATGCGGCGCTGATCCGGCGTTCGATCATCTTCGAGGACGACTATGCCCTGGTGCTGAACAAGCCCGAAGGCCTCGCGAGCCAGGGCGGCAGCGGCACGACGCGCCATGTCGACGGTCTGCTGGCGGCGATGGCCGGGGACAGCGAAAAGCCCCGGCTGGTTCACCGGCTGGACCGGGATACGTCCGGCGTTTTGGCGCTTGGCAAGACAGCGGCGAGCGCGGCGGCCTTGGCGAAAGCCTTCCGGGACCGAACGGCCCGCAAGGTCTACTGGGCCATCGTCGCCGGCCTGCCAAACCCGCTTGCCGGCACGATCGATCTGCCGCTCGCCAAGGGCGGCGGCAAGGGCCACGAGCGCATGGTCTGGGACAACCCCGACGGCGACCGCGCGATCACCGACTATGCGGTGCTGGAGCGCGCCGGCCGCTTCGCGGCGCTCGTGGCGCTCCTGCCGCTGACGGGCCGCACGCATCAGTTACGGGCGCACATGGCGGCCATCGGCCATCCCATCCTGGGCGACGGCAAATACGGCGGCCAGGACGCCTACCTGCCAGGTTTCGAACTGCCCAAGGCGATGCTGCTGCATGCCCGCAGCCTCGACCTGCCGCACCCTTCCGGCAAGGGACGCCTCTTTGTCGAAGCGGAGCCGTCCGACGCTTTCAAGGCGGCGCTCGACGCATTCGGCTTCGACCCGGCCGCTCTGCCCGATCCGTTCCTCGCGGCCGGTCGATGAGCACGCGGCTCGCCATATTCGACTGCGACGGCACCCTGGTCGACAGCCAGCGCCGGATCATCGCCGCCGTCGATGCATCGTGGCGGGCGCAGGGGCTGCCGCGGCCGGACGACGAAGCGATCCGGCGAACGGTCGGCCTCGCCCTGCCGCACGCCCTCCAGGCGCTGGCGCCCGCCGCGTCGCCGGCGCTTCTGGCGCTGCTGGTGGACGGCTTCCGCACGGCGTTTCTGGAATTCTCCCATGACGCGGCCTTCGAGGAGCCGCTCTACCCCGGCGTCATCGCCGCGCTAGAGGACCTGGCCGCGGCGGATATCAGGCTCGGCGTCGCAACCGGCAAAGGCCGCCGCGGTCTGGCGAAGACGTTGGAGCGTCACGGCCTCAAAGGCCATTTCGCGATCCTCAAAACCGCGGATGACGGACCGAGCAAGCCAAGCCCGCACATTCTGAACGACGCCATCGCCGAAATGGCCGCTTCGCCTGAAACCACGGTCGTCCTGGGCGACACCGCCTATGACATGGCGATGGCGCGGTCTGCCGGGGCGCACGCCCTCGGCGTCGCCTGGGGTTATCATCCGCCGGAGGAATTGACCCTGCATGGCGCCAAGGCTGTTTTGCATCGCTATGACGAAGTGGCGCCCGCCGTGCTGACGCTGATAGGGAAAGCGCGATGAAGCGGTTCTTCAAGGAAGCTGCGGTCGAGGCGGCCGAAAGCGGATATCGCGTTTGCCTCGACGGGCGGCCGGTCCGGACGCCGGGCCGGATGGAGATGATCCTGCCGACGGCCGCGCTCGCGGCGGCCTCGGCGGCCGAATGGAACGGCCAGGGCGACAAGCTCGACATGGCGACGATGCCGATGACAGCTTTCGCCTATGCCGCGATCGAGCGGGTCAGCCAGACGCCTGAGACCTTCATCGAGGAAATTGCCCGGATCGCACAGACGGACCTCGTCTGCTACCGCGCCGCCTCGCCCGCGCTGCTCCGCCAGGTCCAGGACGCGGCGTGGTCGCCATTACTGGCGTGGCTGCGGGACCGCCACGGCGCGGCATTGACGGTCGTCGATGGGATCATGCCCGTCGCGCAGCCGCCGAAAGCGCTGGATGCGATCCAGGCCCAGCTTGATCGGCTCGACCCCTATCGCCTGACCGCCGGCCACGCAGCCGCGCAGGTCGCCGGATCGGCCGTGGTAGCGCTCGCCCTGCTGGACGGGCGCCTTGATGCGCTCGCCGCATCCCAGGCGGCCGAAGTCGACCTCGCGTTCCAGCTTGAGCATTGGGGCGAGGACGCCGACGCGCGCAAGCTGCTCACGCGCCGGCAAGCCGATATGGCCGATATCGGCGCGTTTATTGAGAGCTTGCGTTAAGCGTTTACCGCCATACTCTTGATTTCATGCTCTTCCGGAAATCGGCCAGAGACTTTCTTCGAGAACATCTTGGCCCCGTCGCGGGCAATCTCGAACACTCCGCCGCCCTTGCGGATCAGCGCGATATCCGCCGACGGGGTCAAGGCCCAGATCAAATCTCGCGCACGGCGAGCCCTTGGTTCATAGTTTCAAACGCCGCAATATTCGATTTCGAACCGCATCGTCGGCATCTCCCTTCAGGCAAGCTTCGCTTGCAGGAACTGCGTCATGGCGGAGAACGCCTTCGCGGTCTCCTTGCCATTGATACGTGCGCGCACGAAGCCGTGGATCATTCGATCGGCGCGAAAAAATCCAGTTTCGACGCCCGCCGCCATCAATTTGCCGGCATAGGCGACGCCATCGTCGATAAGCGGGTCGTATTCCGCGACCAGCACATAGGTCGGCGGCTGGCCCGAAAGGTCCTTGACGCAGAGCGGCGTCGCCAGGGGATCGGTCGATTGTCCCGCCATCGCGTCGCCCAGATAGGCCTTCCAGTAGCCCATCATGTTGGCGGTGGAGAGCCCCGGCGCTTCGGCGTTGCGCTTGTAGCTCTCGAATTCAAGCCGGTCGGTCAGGCAGGGATAGATCAGGCCCTGGCAGCGGAGCGGCGGCCCGCCTTCCACCTTCGCCCAGATCGACACGGCCGCGGCCAGATTACCGCCAGCGCTGTCGCCCGCGACGCCGAGCCGCTTCGGATCGACGCCATAAACCTCCGGTGCGCCATGGACATGCAGCAGGACGTCGATGCAGTCGTGCAGCGCTGCTGGATAGGGATGCTCCGGCGCCAGGCGATAATCGACGCTGACGACGACGGCGCCAGTTTCAGCAGCAAGCCCCCAGCCATTGGTATCGCTGGTGTCGCAATCGCCCTTGACGAAGCCGCCGCCGTGAAAATACAGCAGCCCGGCTTTCGGACCGGCGCCCGCCGGCGCATAGATGCGGACCGGGATTGCGTCGCCGTCCCGGCCCTGCACGGTCGTGTCGGTGACGGTCATGCCGGCGGGCGGCGGGACCGAATTCGCCCGAGCATAGGCCGACCAGTTGGCCCGGTCTTCATTCAGGTTCTTGCCCGGCGGCAATGCGGCCCGCGCCTTGATCAACGGGTCCATTTCCGGGTGCAGGTCAAACGTCATCGGCGGTCTTCCTCCTTAGCCGCGGCCTTCAGGGCCGCTGGATCCTTGATTCCATAGGCGCTGGCCGCCGCGCCCGCGGTGATATAGCCGTCCAGCAGATCGCGGCCGATCGCCGCCGGATCGCGGCCCGCGACCGGGCCGAAGCCGCCGGAGCCGGGCGTCACCATATCGATCACCGATCCGCCGGGCGCCGCGAACGCGCCCTTGCTGGGCAAGCCGCGCGTCAGGCCATCGGGCGTCGTCAGCGTGACGGTCGCCGGGATGCCAGCACTGCCCCCCAGCAGCCCGAACGGCGGCGAGGTCATCCGCTCCATGCAAAGCGCGCCGGTGGCGTCGGCGCCGTCCAGCATCCGCCAGGTCCGGCGCGCGCCATTGCCGCCGCGATACCGGCCCGGCCCGCCCGAATCGGGCTGTATCTCATAGCGCTCGACCCGGACCGGGAAGGCCATCTCCAACACTTCAACTGGGGTGTTCATTGTGTTCGAGATGCCGCTGGCGATGACGTTGATGCCGTCCTTGTTCGGCCGGGCGCCAAACCCGCCCTTGACCGTTTCATAGGAGACGTAGCGCGTGCCCTTGCGCGGATCGAGGCCGCCGAGGGTCAGCACGGCCGATGTTCCCTGGCTGCACGCCATGACCTGATCCGGCATGAATGCGGCGAGCGCGCCCATCGCCATATCTGCCGTCCGGTGGGAAATCTCGTGGTTCGAATAGACGACCGGCGCCGGGAACTCCGCGTTGACGACCGCCCCCTTGGGCGCCTTGACCTCAATCGCGCGCCAGCACCCGGAATTCGGCGGAATCAAGCTGTTCGGATCGATCGCGGTCTTCAAGGCACAGAACACGCCGGAGGCGGACACCGACAGCGCCGCATTCATCGGCCCTGCGACCTGGCCGTCGGTGCCGGCAAAGTCCACGACGATCCGTTCGCCCGTCTTCGTGATCCGCATCCGGATCCAGAACGGCGCGTCCGAGCCGTCGGGCGCATCGGGAATGCCGTCGCCGTCGCAGAAATCCTCGAAATAGCCTTCCCCGTCCGGCAGGTCGCGGAGCGCGGCGCGCATCAACCGGTCGGAATAGGCCATGACGTCGTCCATGTACTGCAGCAGCCCGTCCGGCCCGTAGCGCTTCGCCAGCGCATGCAAGCGCTCGGTCGCCCGAAGCGTCGCGGCAAGCTGGGAGCCGAGATCGCCCTTCCGCTCGTCGGGGGTCCGGACGTTGGCGAGGATGACATCTTCAAGTCCCTTGTTCAGCACGCCGCCGACATAGAGCCTGACTGGCGGCAGGCGCAGCCCCTCGCCATAGATTTCCGTGACGGCACCGTAGCTTCCAGGCGTCGCCGAGCCGACATCGGGCCAATGCGCGCGCAGGCACGCATAGCCAAGCAGCATGTCCTCATAGAACGCCGGACGGACGACATTCACGTCCGGCAGGTGGCTGCCGCCGAAATACGGATCGTTGTGAATGAACACATCGCCCGGATGCACGTCGTCGCCGAAGGCCTTGACGACGGCGCGCACTGCGTCCGGCATCGAGCCCAGATGGATCGGCAGATCCGGCCCCTGGGCGACCATGTCGCCGGTGCGGTCGAAGACGCCGCAGGAATAATCGCCCGCCGACTTCAGGATCGGCGAATAGGCGGTCTTGGCGAGCACCACCCGCATTTCTTCCGCGATCTTGTAGAGGCTGTTCTTGACGATCTCGAACGTCGCCGGATCGTTCTCAGGCCGGGTCATGATGCGGCTCCTTGCCGGGTCAGGCGCACAAAGCCATCGGCGTCCATCGCTGCCTGCCATCCGGCCGGCGTCAGGATCGTGCTTTCGAGCGATTCGATCACAGCCGGCCCATCGACCGCGTACCCGGCCGGCATGCGGGACCGATCCAGGACGACCGCTTCCGCCGGCGCCCGTCCCCGGGCGAAGAGGCGCCGCCGGCCCTTGACGGGGTCCCCCGACCGCGCCGGCTCCTGGCGGATCGCCAGCGCCGGAATCCGCCCGATCGCCGCCACCCGCAAGCTGACCAGTTGCACCGGCTCGCCCCGGTTATCGTGGCCATAGGTCTGGCGGTGCCGGTCGTGGAAGTCGCTTGCGGCCTTTGCCAGCGCCGCCGCATCGAACGCGCCGTTCGCGACCGGGACGCTGAGTTCATAAGACTGGCGGATATACCGCGCATCGACCGTCCGCTCGAAAGCGCGGCGTTCCGGCGGGGTTCCGGCTCGGTCCAGCATGGCGGCGCCTTTCGCCTCAAGGTTGGCGAACGCCGCCTCCAGGGCTGCCGGATCGGCCGCGTCGGTCGTGACATAGACCGTATGCACATAATCCCGCTTCAGATCGGACCCGACCAGGCCGAGCGCCGAGAACGCGCCGGGGATCGGCGGGCAGATCACCTCGCCCATGCCAAGCTCCTCGGCGAGCGCCGCCGCATGCAAGGGTCCCGCCCCGCCAAAGGCCGCGAGCGCAAAGTCGCGCGGATCGTGGCCGCGCTCGACGGAGACGATCTTCAAAGCTTCCGCCATGGCATGGTTGACCACGTCGATCACGGCCGCGGCGGCGGCTTCGACGTCCAGGCCGAGAGGTACGGCCAACTTGGCGCGGACGGCGGCTTCGGCGGCGCCGTAGTCGATCTCCATCGTGCCGCCCAGCAGCGAGGACCGGTCGAGGTTCCCCAGGATCAGATTGCAATCGGTCACCGTCGGCTCGACCCCGCCCCGCCCGTAACAGACCGGGCCGGGCTCCGCTCCGGCGCTGGCCGGCCCGACGCGCAGCCCGCCCGCCGCATCGACCCAGGCAATCGAGCCGCCGCCTGCGGAAACCTCCGCCAGATCGATGACGGGCACGCGGATCGGATGGCCGGTGCCGTTCATCCAGCGATTGGCGCTGGCGCCGCCGCCGACTTCGTATTCCGGGGTCGTTTCATAGCGGCCGTTCAAGATCAGGCTGGCCTTGGCGGTCGTCCCGCCCATGTCGAAGGTCAACAGGTCCGGGCGATCGATCTGGCGCGCGGCGAGCGCGGCCGCGACGACGCCGGCGGCCGGGCCGCTTTCGACCGCCATGGCGGGCATCGCAATGCCCTCGCCGGCCTCGAAGACGCCACCGTTCGATCCCATGACATACATCGGCGGCAAGCCAAGTCCCTTGGTCGCAGTCTCCAACCGGTCGAGATATGAGGCGAGGATCGGCCCGACATAAGCGCAGACCGTCGTGGTCGACGCGCGCTCGAACTCCCGAATTTCAGGCAGGACTTCCGATGAAAGATAGACCGGCACATCCAGGCCAGCGCGCAATCTCGCGCCGAGCCGTCGTTCGTGATCAGGGTTGATGAAGCTGAAGAGCAGCGATACCGCGACCGCCTCGACGCGCTCTGCCCGGAGCGCTGCGATCAGGTCGTCGATCTCCGCTTCCGCCAGCGGCGTCACCACCGCCCCATCCGCGCCGATGCGCTCGGTGATCTCGAAGCGCCGGCGTCTCGGGACCAGCGTCGCCGGGGCGTCCTGGAAGAGGTCATAGAGGTCTGGCCGCGCGGAGCGGCGCAGCTCCAGGATATCCCTGAACCCGCGGGTCATCACGACGCCGGCGCGCGCGCCCTTTTCCTCGAGGAGGGCATTGGTGACGACCGTCGTCGCGTGCGCCAGAAGCCCGACGTCGGCTGCGGCGATCGCATCGCGCTCCATCGCCTGCGCCAGGGCGGTCAGCACGCCTTCGGCAAAATCCCTTGGCGTCGTCGGCGCTTTCGCGACCCCGATATAGCCGCTGGCGTCGTCGACCAACGCTACGTCCGTGAATGTTCCGCCGATATCGACGCCAATCCGCCAAGCCATTAAAATCACGTCTCCAAAGCTCTTCATCGCCATGCTAGGCGGCGTCCGCGCGCGCCGCAACGCAGCAATATTATCGAATGAAGCCGGCAGCGACGCCGGTTGAAGGAACGCCAGGCCATGACCACGAAGCGGATCGCGATTATCGGCGCAGGCGCTGCCGGCCTCTGCTCCGCGAAATACCTGAAAGCGGTAGGCTTCCAGGTCACGATCTACGAAATCGGCAGCCAGATCGGCGGCATGTGGCGCTATTTGAACGACAACGGCCTCTCAAACGCCTACCGCACCTTACACATCAATACCTCCCGCACGGTCACCCAGTTCCACGACCTGCCGTTCGACGACGATGTCCAATATTTCCCCGATCATGCGGACATGCATCGCTATCTGGTGAAATATGCTGACCATTTCGGCCTGACGTCGCTCATTCGCTTCAACACGCCCGTGCGCAAGGTCGAGCGCGCCTTCGATCCGGCCAAAGGCGAAGCGCCCGCATGGCGGGTTCTGACCGACGCGGGCGAGGACCGCTATGACGCTGTCCTGGTCGCATCCGGCCACCTCTCCGAGCCGCGCCATGTGCCGATGTTCCAGGAGCAGTTCGGCGGCGAATATCTGCACAGCTTCGACTACCGCCAGCCGGAAGATTTCGTCGGCAAGCGGGTCTGCGTCATCGGCGTCGGCAACAGCGCCTGCGATATCGCGAGCGACGTCTGCGTGACGTCGGCCAAGACCGTGCTCGTCGCCCGCTCGACGCCGATCATTCTGCCGAAGCTGATGTTCGGACGGCCCTTCACCGAGATCACGCGGAAGATCCAGCGCCCGTGGATGCCGGCGCTGCTCCGCCGGAAAATCACGGCCCTGCTCGCTTGGATCGCCCATGGCGACCTGACCAAGCTGGGTTTCCGCCAGCCGACGAAGGAGACGCTGCACGTCACGTCAAATGGCACCATCGTCAACGATATCGCCTATAACCGCGTGCAGTTGAAGCAGGATATCGCTGCGATCGATGGCAAGCGCATTACCTTCAATGACGGCTCCGCCGAAGACTTCGACACGATGATCGCGGCGACAGGCTACAAGCTGCATCTGCCGTTTCTGGAGGATGGCCTGATCGCCGGCGACCCGGAAAACAACCGTCTCGACCTCTACAAGCGGATCGTGCCGCCCGGCCAGCCCGGCCTCTATATGGTCGGCTTCTTCAACACGGATACCGCCCTGAACATGATCTTCGAGCATCAGGCCCGCTGGATCAGGGATATTGAACTCGGCGTCGCCGTGCTGCCCCCGGTCGAGGCGATGCGCGCCGACATCAAGGCGAAGCACGACTGGGTCGCCGCCAATTTCAAAGGCACGCCGCGCCACGGGCTGGAAGAAGAGCATGTGCCCTACCTGAAGGAACTGCGCCGCGCCGCCAAGGCGATGCGTCAGGCGGCCGCGTGACCCGTCGGACAGGACCCTATTCAAGCCCCCGCAAGGGGCCGCGCAACTGCCCGCTCACGAGGACGGCCAGAAAGCGTTGCGCTGGCGGCAATCTCGCGAGCGGACCCGCGATCCGGTCGCGGAGCAGCGGCAGGACGCGATTGTCCGATTGATAGAACGGCGTGAATAGCCAGCTCATCGCCTGATACAACAGCACATGGCGACGTCGGCGGCGGACGAAAGCGGCCAGCGCTTCGCCAAGGTCCGCCCGGTCGCGAAGCGCGCCGGCGAGCGCATAAGCATCGAGCAAGGCCATGTTGGCGCCCTGCCCCAATTGCGGGCTTGTCGCGCGCCAGGCGTCCCCGATGTGGATCAAGCCTGCCTCCGCCGGATTGGCGATGGTGCGATGGGCATACCGCGCGAAGGTCAGCGCCGCCGGATCGGCGAACTGCGACGCCAAATGCCGGGCCAGCGGCCAAAGCGCCTGGACCTCCGCCTTCCAGGCGTCGAGGCCATCCTGAAGCCAGGCGTCATACCGGTCATGGCGGAGCGACCAGAAGAATGCCGCGTGCCGGCCGCGCGCCGCATCCGGCGCGTCGCCGATCGGCAGGACGCCGACCATGCGCCGCGCGCCCAGATATCGCTGCTCCAGCGCGGCTTGCTGAAAATCGGCGCGATCCGGCAACAGGACAGTCCCCCAGAGCGCCCCATAGTCGAGCAGCCGGCCCGGCGACGACAGCAAGGCGGAGCGCGACCCAAGCGCATCGATCACCAAATCGAACGGCCCGGCGGATGCGCCGTCGGCGAAATGCAACTCGCGCCTGCCGCCGGATAGCGGCGGGCAGGCAAGCACCGCCTTGCCGGTTTCGATGACGACCTGTTCCTCGAGCGCGGCCCCGTGCAGCACGTCAAACAAACTCGCGCGATGCAGGCCGACGCCGTGCGCGCCCTCCCCGCCAAGCGCGCTATAGCGGACGTCAAGCACGACCCGGTCCGACCCGGCCGACTTGCCGAACAGACGGCGAATTGGCGCGCCCTTCTCGCGAACCCGGTCGCCAAGGCCAAGCGCATCCAGCACCGCCATGCCCGGCGGCTGCAGAATCAGGCCGGACCCGACCGGACGGGCGCGCTCGAAGCGCTCAAAGACTGTAACCCGCCAGCCCGCCCGGCTGAGCAGGATCGCCGAGGCGAGGCCCGCGACGCCCGCCCCCGCAATAGCGACCGACCGCGCCCTCGTCATGTCAACGAAGCCCCACCATGGACCGAGTTGCTGAAATGCGTGCTACGACGGCGCTTCGGCGCTGAACCAAACGTTATCCTCCGTCAGCGCGCCATACACGCGGATCCGATCCCCGGCCGTCAGGCGAAGCGGCGCATCGAACCGATAGACCGGGATGCTCCAATGGGAGAGGACGCGCGCCGGATGGTTCTCGTAAACGATGGCGTCGGTCAGAACGACGCGGTTCCATTGCGCGATGCCAAGGCATAGCCCATCGGATGTCGCCTCGAGCACAAAGTCCGTCTCGCGGTCATGGACGTCAGTCGGCGCCAAGAAATCGAACTGAAATGCCTCGACCGCGTCGGACATGATCGGGAGGCGTTCCACTGTCGCCGGAATGCTGATTCGACGCGCCGAGGCGCGATTGAAGGCCGAGAGATCATAGCCATAGGCTTCGCCGACATGGAGCATCGACCGGGCGCCGGGATGGTCGCCGAGGAAGCCCGCCATAATGGCGCCGCCCGACGGGATCATTCGCCCGCCTGGCGCAAGCAGGCGTCGCCGGGCGTCCGCCAGCGATGAAACCACCCCTTCGCCGACAAACTCGGACGACAATATCTCTGCGATCAGCACATCCGCCCGGCGCGGCAGATCGTGCGGCAGTTCCAGGGCGGTCGACCGCTTGTTCAGCACGGCGATGCGGCCCTCAAAGCCGTTGTGAGCGGTAATCTCAGCCGCCAACGCCGCGACATCGGGCGCGACCTCGCAGGTGATCACCTGGCCGGCGCCGGAATCGGCCGCAATCATCGCCAGAAGCCCGGACCCGGCGCCGATCTCCAGCACGAAGTCGCCGTCCCTGACCGTCGCTTCGATCGCCTGCCGGAAAGCTTCGTTCCGCGGCAGGTCGTTCATCATCGCGATATGCCACGGCGGCGTCTTCCGCGCCGCGAGCCGAGCGAGATTGTTCTGCGCCGGCGGATAATCGCGCACGAGCGCGAGCGCCGCCACAAAGGCTTCGGCGGCGGCTTGCGTCTGGCCCAAGTCCATCCGGACGGCGCCAAGCGCATTTAACGCGGCCGGATAATCCGGCTTGCGCGCGACAGCCGTTTCAAAAGAGGCCAGCGCTTCCGTCTTGTCGCCCAGATCGCTCAGAATCCGGCCGCGGGAATAATGCGCCTCTGCGTCGTCAGGATCGATCTCCGCAACCGCGCCATAAGCGGCCGCGGCCTGCCGCAGGCGCCCAAGGTCGCGGAGAACAATGGCGACGCTGCGATGCAGCCGCGCGTCCCTCGGCGCCGCCTTGACGGCTGCCTGGAAGCACGCGAGCGCCGCCGCCGTCTGGCCGCTGTCGGTCAGAACGCCGCCCAGGCCGTGCAACGCTTCGACATCGCCCGGGTCAAGCGCCAGCGCGCGCCGAAACGCCTGTTCCGCCTCCTGCAGGGCGCCGTCGCCCCGCAGCGCCAGCGCCATATTGCTCCAGAGCAGGCCCTGATCCGGCTGCGCCCTGACAGCCTGGCCCAATATCCGCCGGGCTTCGGCGAAGCGGTTCTGCTGGATCAGCAGAGCGCCGAGGCCGTTCAGCGCCGCCGGGTCTTTTGGGCGCAAGCGCAGCGCCGCATCGAAGCTGGCGACCGCCGCTTCAATCTGGCCTGCTTGCTGCAGGGCGAGCGCTAGATTGGCATGCCGCTCCGCCTTGCCCGGCTCCAGTTCGGCGGCGCGCCGGAACGCCGCGGCCGCCAGATCGAACTGGCCGCGCCCGGCCTCGGCGGCGCCGACGATGGTCGGGATCATGGCGTCCAGCGGTCGCCTCGCTGCAAGCCGCGCCCCCAGGTCGATAGCCGCCTGCCAGTCGCTTCGATTGTGGAGCCCGATCAGGCGCTGCAGGTCAGCGTCGGACATGCCGCCGGCCGATCAGTCCGCCATCTGCAACCGGTCCAGGCCAGCGCCCAGATCGGCTGTCAGATCGTCGATATGTTCCAGCCCGACATGGATGCGCAGGAGCTGCCCGGGTTCGGTCCAGGGCGCGGCCGTGCGATTGCTTGAGGGATTGGCGGGCAGGATCAGGCTTTCGAACCCGCCCCAGCTCGCGCCCATGCCGTAAAGCTCAAGGCCATCGAGCATGGACGCTACTGCGGCATCGGAGACCGGCTTCAGCACAACGCCCATCAAGCCGCTGCCGCCGGTGAAGTCCCGCTTCCAGATGTCGTGGCCGGCGGAGCTTGGATGGGGCGGGTAGAGAACCCGGTCGACCTCTCGGCGGCTCAGCAGGAATTCCGCCATCTCGAGCGCGCTTTTCTGATGCTGCGCCAAACGGACCGCGAGCGTGCGCATGCCCCGCGAGCCCAAATAAATGTCGTCCGGACTGGCATAGACGCCAAGCCATCCGGCCATGTTCCTTAGGCTCTCTTCCATCTCGGCCGTATAGGAGACTGCGCCCAGCATCGCATCGGAGTGCCCGACGATATATTTCGTCGCCGCGTGGATCGAGATATCGCAACCATGCTCGAATGGCTTGAAATACAGCGGCGTTCCCCAGGTGTTATCGGTCATGACGACCGCGCCCTTGGCTTTGGCGACCCTTGCGATCGCCGGGATGTCCTGCATGTCGAAGGTCTGCGAACCGGGCGTCTCCAGGTAGACGACCCTGGTGTTCGGCTGGAACAGGTCCGCGATGCCGGCGCCGATATCGGACGCGAAGAACGTCGTCGTGACATTCATCCGGGTCAGCACATGGTTCGCGAGATTGCGCGCCGGCCCATAGACGCAATCCGCCATCAACACATGATCGCCGGCCTTGACCTGGCTCAGTACGGCGAGCGAGACGGCGTTCAGCCCCGACGAGGCCAGAATGCAGCCGTCCGCCCCTTCGACGTCCGAGATCATGTCCTCCAGCGTGAAGGTCGTCGGCGTCCCGCGGCGGCCATAGCGCGGCTCGCGCGGGCCCTTCGTGCGCTTGTAGTCGGCGACAGTCTCCTGCAACAGCGTCGAGGCGCGATAGACGGGCGTGTTGACTGTGCCGAAATGATCGAAGGGATGCCGACCGGAATGGGTCAGCAGGGTTTCGGCGCGCTTGCCGACTTTGCTTTTCATGAAGTGTCTTTCGTTCAGGGTTCGATCGGCGTGTCCTGGCGCGAGCCCCACTCGCTCCAGGAACCGTCATAGACCGCGACATCTTCAATGCCGGCATTGAAAAGCGCCAGGGCCAGGGTCGCCGCCGTGACGCCGGACCCGCAGGTCGTGGCGATCGGACGGGAGAGATCGACGCCAGCGTCCCTGAAGCGTCGCAACACGACCTCTGGCGGTTGAAACGTGCGGTCCTCGGCGATTACATCCGGGAACGGCACATTCATCGATTTCGGAATACGCCCGCCCCGCATGCCTGGCCGCGGCTCCGGCTCGGTCGCGTTGAAGCGCCCGGCGCTGCGGGCGTCGACGACCTGCTCGGCTTCTGTTTCGATATTTGCCAGCATGTCCTCCCGCGAGCGAACGAGCGCAGCCACGCGGCGGGCGGTCTTCGGCTTCGGCATGACGTCCGGCAGCGCCTTCGTCACAGCCCGGCCTTCCGCCAGCCATTTCGGCATGCCGCCGTCCATGACCGAGACCTTGTCGTGCCCCATCGCCCGAAAGGTCCACCAGACGCGCGCGGCGCCGGTCGTGCCCACCGTGTCGTACAGCACCACATGATCGTCATCGCCGATCCCAAGTCCGCCGACTTTCGTCGCGAACTCTGCCGCGGGCGGCAGCATATGCGGCAGGTCGGTTCCATGATCCGAGATGCCGTCGATATCGAAGAAACGCGCGCCGGCGAGATGCTGGGCGACATATTCCGACGCGGCGTTCCGCCCGGCGGTCGGCAGATGATGGCTGGCGTCCAGCAACACGACGCCGGGCGATCGGATATTCTCGGCGACCCAGGCGGTCGAAACCAGCGGCGGCGCTATGCTCATGAAACGGTCTCCAAGCTGACATTGACCCGACGATTGCGTTTGCCCTTGTTCTCGATCTTACCGACGACGATGCGTCCGATCTCGCTGACATTGCGCACGTGGGTCCCGCCGCACGGTTGCAGATCGACAGCCCCCTCGCCGATCGCGACCAGCCTGACCTGACCGCTGCCGCGCGGCGGCGCGACCGACATGGTGCGCACGAGGTCCGGGTTCGCATCGAGGTCGGCGTCGTCGATCCAGCGATGTTGGACGCCGGCGCCCGTGGCCGTCGCCTGGTCGAGCGCCGCTTGAATGTCTTCCTTGACGAGGGTCGTTTCGCCGACATCGAAATCGAGGCGGCTTTTCTCCAGGCCGACCTGGCCGCCGGTGACGCCGGCCGGAACGGCGGCGCAGAGGAGGTGCAGCGCCGTGTGCATCCGCATCAATGTGTGGCGTCGCTCCCAATCGATTTCGGCGGTGACGGCGTCGCCGGGCTTTGGAACGGGAGCGTCCGGCGCCAGAACGCATACGGATGTGTCCGGTCCATCGCCCTTGACCGCGTTGATGACGGGGTAGCGCGTTCCATCAGCGCCGATCAGGACGCCGGCGTCGCCGGGTTGGCCGCCGCCCTCGGCATAAAACACGGTCCGATCCAGCCAGACGCCTGTCTGATCGACCTTTTCCACCGTCGCCTGACATTCGCGCATATAGGCGTCTTCCCGGAAAATCAGGTCCATCGGTTACTGGCCTCCTTCAGCTGAATCGAGCTTTATCGCAGCATAGGCGCCTTCGCCGGGCGCGGCTACGTTGAAAAGACGCCTTGATCTCAACGCGAGGCCGGGGCATGCAGGTCAGCGACAGTCATGGAGCGACCCTGCCAGTGCGCGTGCTCAAGAGCTTGATCTATCTTTATCTGATCGTCGGCCTAGCGTTTGGCGTCATCCGTTTCGGCTGGGCCGCCGTCATCGCCGCAATGGCGGAACCGGAAGAAGGCGCGTTCATGGCCGGCGTCGCGCGGGCCGCGATCGACGGCGGCATCCGGGTCGTCGCCTGGGCGCCGTCGCTTGTCACGGACGTCATTATCGGCGGCGCCGACATCTTCGACTGGATGCTCTACGGCTGAGGCGCCATGCGCTTCCGCCCGGGATCGGTTCCAGCTAGCCGAAATACCGCCCGCCCGCGCCGACGACGGCGGTGATCAGGCCGAGCGTCAGGTTGATCGCCACAATTTTCCGGATTGTCGGAATCTGTTTCGCCGCTGTCGGGTAATCCACGTCGGCCAGGGCGCGCTTCAGGCGTTTCCACGGCGCGAAATAGAGATGCATGAACAGCGCGATCATCACGATGCCCAGCAACTGCATCAGATGCAGATAGGCCGGCGCATTGGCGAAGCCGCCAAACGGCCCGAG
This sequence comes from uncultured Alphaproteobacteria bacterium, assembly GCA_937891825.1. Classification (GTDB taxonomy): domain Bacteria; phylum Pseudomonadota; class Alphaproteobacteria; order Bin95; family Bin95; genus VMCJ01. Next base: position 42,907 of record CALAHN010000089.1, on the reverse strand, counting down.
CAGCATGCCGTAGCCTGTCAGCACCAAAATGCCGATCGCCAGCCAAACCCAATTGAAGAACTTGTCGAAAATCCGGCCCCACATCTTCACGGGCTCGGGCGGCTGCAGGCCCGCCATGGCCGGACGGACCATGACATAGGCGAAAAACATGCCGCCGACCCAGATAATGGCCGCCAGGACGTGCAAAGCGACAAGGACAGAGTGCAGCATGGGAAATCTTCCTCGCTCAAGGTAACGTGACGGCGCTGTAACTGCCTTATGGCACAGCGAGGGCGATCGAGCGATGGCGATGGAGCATCCGGGCGAAGGTCAATTGGGCTGGTTTTATTGGCGCGCCCTTGCCGCTATGCCGGCGAACGTCGCGGTGATCGACATCAGCCAGCCCAGCCCCCGGACCTACACGATCGCCGACATCGACCGCCTGATGAGCCAGGTCGCCAATGTCCTGGCCGCGGCCGGCCTCCGCCCCGGCGACCGGATCGGCCTCGGTCTCTCCAACCGAACCGAGTTTCTCGCCGCCATGTTCGGCGCGATGCGGGTGGGCCTCGTGCCGGTTCCACTGAATATCAAGCAAAATGAGGATGTTATATCCTATATCCTGAGCGATTCCGGCGCCAAGGCAGCGCTCATCGAACCGGCGGTCAACCCGCGCCTGACGACCGCCGCCGCCGCCATCCCGCTCAAATTCGCGTTCGGCGACGCGCCGGCGGGATGGCAGGACTTCTGGCCGCTGGTCGAAGCGGCGAGCCCGGATTTCAGCCCCCTGCCGCTCAGCCCCGAGGCGCCGGCGTTTCATCCCTACACCTCTGGCTCGACCGGGCGGCCCAAGGGCATGACCCTGACCCACCGCAACACGACCTGGCTGATCGAAACCCGGCAGAAATACTGGCCGGGCAACGCCAGTCAGCGCGGGCTGGTCGCGGCGCCGCTCTATCACAAGAACGCCATGACGGTCGGATTCAAGCCGAAGCTCCGCGCCGGCGGGTCTATCGTACTCATGGGCGGCTTTAACGCCCGCGCCTATCTCCAGGCGATCGCTGACTATCGCGTCACTGAAGCCGGCGGCGTGCCGACGATGTTCTCTCTGCTGCTCAAAGAGCGCGACCTCATCGAAACGCTCGATTTTTCCTCGCTTCAGTCCCTACGGCTCGGCTCGGCGATGGCGCATGGGGAATTGATGGACGCCATCGCCCGCGTCTTCCGCGCCCCAAGCGCTCAGGGCTACGGCCTGACCGAAACCGCCGGCGGCTGCACATCGCCGCCGCTCGACGGACAGCCCGTGCCGCCCGCGTCAGTCGGAACCGTAATGCCCGGTACGGAAGTCAAGCTGGTCGGGCCGAACGGCGAGGAACGGGACGATATCGGCGAATTCTGGATCAAAAGCCCCGCCAACACGCCCGGATATCACAACCTGCCCGAGGTGAACGCCGAACGCTTCGTCAACGGCTTCCTCAGAACCGGCGACATCCTGTCGAAGGACAAGGATGGTTTCTTTTATTTTGAAGGCCGTATCGACGATATGTTCAACTGCGGCGGCGAAAATGTCTATCCGGCGGAAGTCGAGAATGTGTTGCTCCGCCATCCTGCCGTCGTCCAGGCCGTCGTCACGCCCCATTCCCATCCGACAAAGGGCGAATGTCCCGTGGCGGCGGTCGTCCTGAACGACCCGACGGTCACGGAAGCGGAGTTGAAAGCCTTCGCGCTCGCCAATGGCCCGGCCTACGTGCATCCGCGTCGGATCCTGATCAAGGACGTGCTGCCGCTGACCGGCGTCAACAAGGTCGACCTGCGCATGGTCAAGCCGGAGCTTGACGCCCTAAGCTTGGAGGGCGGCGCCTGAATTGAGGCTTGGGCCAAGACGCCGGTTCGGGCTATATCTGGAAATCAGCCGACATAACCGAGGGATGGAGCACATTATGAAGCATCTTCTGCAAGCGGCCGCGGCGGCGGCAATCGCTTTTGGCGGCCTCGCCGGCGCCGTTCACGCCAAAGAGATGAAAATGGGGCTGATTACGCCCCCGCCCCACATCTGGACCAAGGAAGCCCAGGCTTTCGGCGACGCGCTCAAGGCCGCGACCGGCGGCAAGCATAGCGTCGTGGTCTATCCCTCGCGCCAGCTCGGCAACGAGGCAGAAGTCCTGCAGCAAATGCAGTCGGGCGCCGTCGACATGGCGTTCATGACGGTCGCCGAAATTTCGAACCGCGTGCCGGAGTTCAGCGCGCTCTTCACGCCGTTCCTCGTGAAGGACAATGCCCAGGCCGTGCAGCTCCTGAAGACCTCGCCGACGGCCAAGGGCCTGCTCGACCTGCTGCCGGCCAAGGTCGGCGTCGTCGGCATCGGCTATGGCATGGCCGGCGTCCGCCAGATTGTCTCCGCGACGCCGATCGCGTCGATCGATGACCTCAAGGGCCGCAAGATCCGCGTCACGCCCTTCCCGGCGACCCGGGATTTCAACGCGATCCTGGGCACTGCCCCGACCCCGATGCCGCTGCCCGATGTCTATGACGCCCTTGCCAACGGCCAGGTCGACGCCATCGAGATGGACCTCGAACTGACGGTCAAGCTGAAATACTGGGAGCTTGCGAAGTCGGTCGTCATCTCGAACCAGATGATATTCCCGATGGTCGGCATCGTGTCCGCCCGCACCTGGCGTGACCTCTCGGCGGACGAACGCACGACCGTGTCGACGCTGATGCAGCAACATCTCGACGTCATTCTGGACAAGACGGAAGAGATCGAGCGGACATTCCTGCCGATTCTGAAGGAAAAGAGCAGCTTGCAGGTTCTGGAAGTCGATCAGGCCTTCTTCGGCACGGCCTTGGCTGAATGGGAGAAGATCTGGCTGCCGCAAGCGCCAGCGATCCCGGCGCTCCGAGCCGAAGCGGCGAAGCTTTAAGGCCAACGGGCGGGCCATCAGTCGATGGGACAGCAGCTCGCCCGCTTGCTCCGCACGTCGAGCGCCTGGGTCGCGCGGGGGGAAACGGCGCTCGCCGGCCTCCTTGCCGCCGCCGTCGCCTGCCTGATCCTGCTCAACGTCGTCACCCGAACTGCCGGCGCCGCCTTGTTCTGGGTGGATGAGGTGGCGGTCTATGCCATGGTGTGGATGGCCTTCCTCGGCGCCTCCATCACCATCGCCCGCCGATCCAGCGTCACTGTGACGATCCTGGTCGACGCGCTGCCGGCGCGCTGGCGCAGCCTGATCGGCCGGCTGATGGATTGGACGATCCTCGGCTTTGCGCTCTTCCTGCTGTGGCTGTGCTGGGGCTGGTATGACTTGGCGACCCTGGCGAGCCTAAATTTCTCGCTCGACGCCTTTTCCGGCGAGACCTTCAATTTCATGTACAGGGAACCGACCCAAACGATTGGGGCGCCTAAATATTTTATCTGGCTGATCGTGCCGCTGGCGGCATTCGGCATGTCGCTGCATGCCACGGCCAATCTCCTGCCGCCCCCGGCTGAAGCAGGGGCGCCATGAGCGTCGCCGCGACTTTCATCCTGCTGCTGTTTCTGGCTGCGCCGATCGCGCTTGTGCTCGCGCTGACTGCGGTCGCGCATATTCTTGCATCCGGAAATATCGTGCTGTTCGAAAGCTATCCGCAGCAATTGTTCAGCGGCCTCGAGAAGTACGGCCTACTCGCCATTCCGCTTTTCATGCTGGTCGGCGAGTTGATGAATGAAGGCGGGGTCACCCGCCGCCTGATCCATGCGGCGCGGGTGTTCGTCGGCGCCTACCGGGGCGGCCTTGCCTATGTGAACCTCCTGGCGAACATGATGATGGCCTCGATCGTCGGATCAGCCGCCGCGCAGATCGCCGTGATGAGCCGGGTCATGACGCCGGAGATGACGCGGGCCGGATACAGCCCCGCCTTCGCGGCAGCGACGACCGCCGCAGGCGGGCTGCTGTCGCCGATCATTCCGCCCTCGATGCTGTTTGTGATCTATGGCGTCCTGGCGCAAATCCCCATCGGGGACATGTTTCTGGCCGGCATCCTGCCCGGCCTCCTGCTGGCCTTCGGCTTCATGTGCGCCATCGCCTTCGTCGGCTGGCGCACCGGCTTCCCGGCGGGCGAGGCCGTCAAGGGCCTGGAGGCCAGAAAGGCGCTGCTCCGCGCTCTGCCCTCGGCCGCCGTGCCGGCCATCATCATCGGCGGCATTCTTGGCGGGATCGCGACGCCGACGGAGTCGGCCGCCCTTGCCGCCCTCGCCGCATTATGCCTTGGCCTGTTCGTCTACCGGGATCTGAAAGCCAGCGCCCTGCCGCGGATCTTCGCCGAAACCGCCGTCACCTCATCGATCGTGCTTTTCCTGATCGCCGCGGCGAACGTCTTCGGCTGGATCATCCTGCACGAGCAGATCCCACAGAATGTCGCCGCATGGCTTTCCGGCCTGACCGACAACCCGTTCCTGTTTCTGCTGGTCGTCAATCTGGCGCTCCTCGGCGTCGGCGCCGTGATCGATGGGATTGCAGCCATGATCATCGTTGTGCCGATTTTGCTGCCTATCGCGCAGACGCAATACGCCATCGACCCGTTCCATTTCGGCGTCGTCGTCAGCATCAATCTGGTGCTGGGCCTGCTGACGCCGCCCGTCGGCGCCGGCCTGTATATCGCAGCCGCCGCAAGCAATGTGAAGCCAGGCGATATCTTCAAGGCGCTCACGCCCTTCCTGATCGCGACCCTTCTGGCCCTGGTGCTGCTGTCATGGCGCCCCGAGCTATCGACCGCCCTGATCGACTGACCGGAAGATGCGGCCGGCGATCGGCGCCAGTTGCCGGTTGCTGTGGCCGGCGTCGGGCGCCTCGACGATGCGCCAGCCGAAGGGCGCGGCCATGGCCGCCGCCGTTTGCCGCCCGGTCTGATAGAAGTAACGGCCGCGCGCCAGCCGATGCGGCCCCTGCCGCAACGCCTCTGGCGAGCGCAACAGCACCTTCGCGGTCGTGTTTCGGTCCTTCTGGCCAAGCAGCACCGTGATCGGCCGCGCCAGAAAGCGCCGGACATCCGCGCCGGGATGCTGCGCGCCCAGGCCATAGGGAAACCGCCCATCGTCGGTCGCGGAATATGCCCCGGCATTGGCGGCAATCACGTGGGAGAAGCGGGCATCCTCGAGATAAAGCGCCAGCCGCTGCACAAACTGCCCGCCCGCCGAATGCCCATAGAGCCAGTAACTCTGGCGCTCGGCGCCGAAGCGGTCCCGGGCCGCGTCAAAGGCGCGCTCAACGGCGCCGTAGCTCCATTGATCCTTGGCCAAGAAGCCTTTCCGGTCGGGCGTGCGCATGGCGCCGACTTCATAGGCGCGCGGCGTCGGGAAGCCGGCGTGATCGAACTCCGGCGCGAGCAGCAGCGCGTCCAGATCATCGGCCACATCGCGCCAATCGTGAGCGTAGGTTTCCGCATTCCGCTTGTAGCCGTGCAGGACGATCAGCACCGGCCCCGCGCGTCGCCAGGTCGCGGGCGCATGGAAATGGACGTTCATCAGGCCCGTTTCGGAGACAGGCTCCGGATAGGCGAAGACGCCTGTTTCGCCGCCAGTCATGCGGCCGCGTCCGCCGCTGGCTTGACCCCCAGGCATTCGGCAAGGATCGAATAGCTCCGCCGGCGGACGGCCTCGTCATGGGACCAGGTGACAATGGCGATCTCATCGACGCTCAGGCTCTTGCCGAGCGCTTCGATCTTCGCGGCCACATCCGGCCCTTCGCCGACGAAGGCGTCGCGCAGCATCGACTGGATGCGGTTCTCCTCCGCCGCGTTGAACGGCGTCGCCAGCACGTCGTCCGGCGTCTCCATCGGCAAAAAGATGCCGCGATCCCGATAGAGCCTGGATTTGGCGCGCGGCAGGAAGTTCCGTTCGGCTTCCGCCTTGTCTTCATCGGCGAGCGCCCAGACGCAGATCGCGGAATGCGGCTCGGGCCAGCGTTCACTTGGCCGGTACTGCTCGCGGTAGATGTTCAGCGCCCGCTCCGCGCCCTTGCCGTCCGAAAAGAACCAGGCGAACGCGTAGGGTAGGCCGAAGATCGCCGCGACCTGGGCGCCGTAGTCGGAACTGCCGAGGATCCAGGTCTGCGGCACGGTCGGCCCCGCCGGGAAGGCCTTCACGTCCCGGAACGGATGCCCGTCGAGCAGGGGCTCGCCCGCGACCCAGGCCATCAGGTCGCGCACATCGGACGGAAACGCATTCGGGCGCTCGTTGGCATTGGGATTGAGGGCGAACGCCGTCCGCCCATCCGACCCGGGCGCCCGGCCGAGGCCGAGATCGATCCGCCCGGGCGCAAGAGCGTCCAGAACCCGAAACTGCTCCGCCACCTTGTAGGGCGAATAGTGCGGCAGCATGATCCCGGCGGAACCGAGCCGGATGCGCTTGGTGCGCATGGCGAGCGCGCCCATCAGGACTTCCGGCGCCGAGCCGACAATCGTCGGGTGATTGTGATGCTCGGATACCCAGAAGCGGTCATAGCCAAGCGCGTCGCAATGTTCCGCAAGCGCGATCGTGCCCGTGATCGAATCGCCATGGGGACGCCCGGATATGGCGACCGACTGGTCGAGAATGGAATAGCGGATCGTCATCCCTCCGATTTGTAGCGATAGCCGAAGGCGTCGCCCTGGCGGATAAATTGGCCCAAAGACGGCGAAGGGAAATGGGTCGCGGCGATCAGCGTGTCGGTTTCCGCATAGCGGTCCATGAAGGCGTTCCGCGTGTTCATGCCCTGGACCGGGTCGACATCGGGCCGACTGTGCAGATGGGTGCAGGCGCACTGGATCGGCGAATGAATCAGATCCCCGGTGACGATTGCTTCGGCGCCCTGGGAGGCGAGCCGGACCGAGTAGTGATCCGGCGTGTGGCCAGGCGTCGGCAACAATTGCACGCCGTGGGTCAATTCATGGTCGCTCTTGACCAGTTCGGTCCGGCCGGCCTGTACGATCGGCAGCACGGAATCCTCGAAATGCAGGATCGACTGTTTGGCGTTCTGCGCCGTCCAGTATTCCAGTTCGGCCTTTGAGAACACGTAGCGGGCCTTCGGGAAGGTCGGGACCCAGCGGCCGTCCTCAAGCTTGGTGTTCCAGCCGACATGGTCGGGATGCAGGTGGGTGCACATCACGACGTCGATGTCGTTGACCGTCAGCCCGGCGCGCTTCAACGCGTCCATGTAGGTCGTATCGGTCTTCATGTGCCAGAGCGGCCGGGTCGGCCGGTTCTTGTCGTTGCCGATACAGCTATCGATCAGGATATTCAGCCCGCCCGCGCGCACGACAAAGGACTGCATGGCGAAAACCAGCAAGCCGCTTTTCGGATCGAGCGCGTTCGGCTCCAGCATGCCCCGATTCGCCTCCAATTCCTCCTTGGTCAGGTTGGGGAAGAACTCGAACGGATCGAAGCCCGGAACTTCCTGCTCGACAATCCGGTCGACCCGCATGTCGCCGATATTAAACGTTAGCGTCATCGTTGGTTCTCCCCCAAACATTCAAAAATGCGTCAGTCCATTACCACGCCGCCGGCGACATTGATCGCCTGGCCGGTGATTTCGCGCGCATCGTCCGACGCCAGAAAGAGCGCCGCGTTCGCTACGTCCCGCGGGCTCTGCAGGCGCCCGAGCGGCCATGTCGCCTCAGCAAACACCTTGCCGCGTTGGGCCGCGCCGTCGGCGCTCCCTTCCTGTTCGCTCCAACTGCGCCAGAGCATGCCAGCCTCGCTGATATACCCCGGACAGATTGAGTTTACGCGCACATAGGGGCCAAGCTCCACGGCAAGGCCCCGGCTGAAGCCAAGCACGCCCGCTTTCGAAGCGGAATAGACCGTCAATCCCGGCCAGCCTCGTTTGCCGGCCTGGCTCGACATATTGATGATCGACGCATCGCCGCCGGACTTGCCGATTTCCGTCAGATGCGCAGCGAACGCCTGCGCAGTCAGGATCACGCCTTTCAGGTTGACCCCGATCACCCGGTCGATCAGCGCCTCATCGATTTCAACCAGCAGCCCACGACCGGGGATGCCGGCGTTGCTGACGACCGTATCAACCTTCCCCAATGCCCGGATCACCGTCTCAGCCATCGCTGTGACGGAGGCGACGCTCGTCACGTCGGCCGCGATCGCAACCGGAGCGCCGGTCCGGTGCGCGGCCTCGTCCGCCGCTTCCTGCGTCAGGTCGACGACAGCGACTTTGGCGCCCTCGGCGACGTAAAGCGCCGCAATCGCCATGCCGATCCCGCCTGCGCCGCCCGTCACGACGGCCGCTCGTCCTTGCATCCGCCCCATCGCCGTTTCCTTCCGCATCGTGCTGCGTCTCTTTGACGACATCCTGCCCATCGCGTGGGGTTTCTGGCAATGCTAAAGCCTGTGCGATCATGGCGCGCGGCGGACAATCCTCTATCGAAGCCCTGGCGGCGGACCATCCGCACCGCTGGATGATGCTGTTCGGCGTCTGGCTGCTCTACGCCTGCTTCGGCTTGACCGCGGCGTCGCTCGCCCCTTTGGTCGGGCCTATCACCCGCGATCTCGGCATCGGCCATGCCGCCATGGGCATCGTCTTCGGCGCCTGGCAGCTGGTCTACATTGCGTCCGCGGCGCCGGGCGGCATGGCGATGGACCGGTTCGGCCCGCGCCGGACATTGTTCGCCGCCGCCGTGATGATCGCGCTGTCGGGCCTGCTCAGGGCCTTCGCCGATTCCTACATCTTTCTGCTTTGCGCCGTCGCCGTGTTCGGGCTGGGCGGTGCCCTGGTTTCCGTCGGCGCGCCCAAGGTTATCGCCCTGTGGTTCGAGGGCCGGGACCGGGCGTTCGCCATGGGCGTCTATATCACCGGCCCGTCGCTCGGCATGATCGCGGGCCTGGCGTTCACCAATCCCGTGCTGATGCCGCTCCTGGATCAGGACTGGCGGGCGGTGCTTGCGATCTATGCCGGCATCGCATTCGCGGCCGCCCTGATCTGGCTGCTGATATCCGCCCACCCGGAAGCGCGCCGCGTCGAAGCCGACCTGGCGGCCGCGCCGCGCGAGCCGCAATTGCAGCTCTACGGCGAGTTGCTGCGCATTCCGACCGTCCGCCTGATGCTGCTGATGAGCGTCGGAATCTTCTTCTTCAATCACGGGCTCAACAACTGGCTGCCGACCTTGCTGCGCACCCGCGGGCTGGAGCCGTCGACGGCCGATCTCTGGGCGATGATCCCAACCCTTGTCGGCGTCGCGGGCTCCCTGTTGATCCCGAGACTGGCGACGCCCAAGCGCCGGTTCCCCATTCTGATCGCCTTGCTTGCGTCGGCGTTTCTCGCGACCGTGCTTCTCCATGCGGACCCTGGCGCCGCGCTTGGCATCGGCCTCGTGTTGCAGGGGATCGCCCGTTCATCCTTGATGACGGTGTCGATCCTGATCCTGGTCGAACTCAGCGAAATCGGTCCCCGACGCGCCGGCGCCGTCTCCGGCCTGTTCTTCTCCGCCGCGGAAATCGGCGGCGTCACCGGGCCGCTGGCGCTTGGCGCAATTTCCGAGGCGACAGGCGGATTTGGACTGGCGCTTTATGCGCTCTCTGGCATCATGATCGCCTTGATCCTCCTGGCGGCGCTGGTGAAGCGCTGAAGCGACGGCCACCCATGCTCATTCGACCCGCGACGCCGGCGGACGCGGCGGCCATCCAGGCGATCTACGCGCCGATTGTCGCCGAAACGGCGATTTCCTTCGAGGAAATCACGCCAACCGTCGCCGAAATGGCGGCGCGCATCGAAAGCATCAGCGCCAGCCATGTCTATCTGACCGCCGAGGCGGATGGCCGGGTTCTGGGCTACGCCTACGCCAGCCAGCACCGGCCGCGCGCCGCCTACCGGACGTCCGCCGAAGTCACGGTCTATGTCGATCCAGCGGCGCAAGGACGCGGCGTCGGCCGGGCGCTCTATCGGGCCTTGCTGCCGGCCGCCGCCGCCAAGGGCTATCACGCCGCTTTCGCCGCGATCACCTTGCCCAACGCCCCAAGCATCGCGCTGCATGAATCCGTCGGGTTCGCCTATCTCGGCGTCTTCAAGCAGGTCGGGCGGAAGTTCGGCGAGTGGCGCGATGTCGGCTGGTGGCAGCGCCCCCTATCGGACGAGGGCTGATCCGCCGGCGAACGTGGCGCGGCTGCCAAGGGCTTCCTCGATGCGCAGCGCCTCGTTCCATTTCGCCATCCGTTCCGAGCGTGTGAACGACCCGACCTTGAATTGCGGCACGCCCCAGCCGACCGCCAGATGGATGATGGTCACATCTTCCGTCTCGCCCGACCTGGCTGAAACGATGGCGCCGTATCCGGCCGCCTTGGCCGCATCCCAGGCCGCCAGCGTTTCCGTCAGCGTGCCCCGCTGGTTGGGCTTCAACAGGACGGCATTGCACGCGCCCTCCTTCGCCGCGCGCTTCACCCGTGCGGCATCGGTCACCAGGAAATCGTCGCCGACGACTTGCACCCGGCCCCCGATCCGCCGGGTGAGCGCCGCCATCCCCGCCCAATCGTCCTCGGCCAGGGGATCCTCGACGGAGACGATCGGATATCGGGCGACCCAATCGACGATCTGATCCGCCATCGCCGTGCTGTCGAGCGTCTGGCCGTCGAGCGCCAGGGTATATTTGCCGCCCGCGCCAAACTCGCTCGCCGCGACATCGAGCGCGATCGCCACCTGATCGGGCGCCGAAAACCCGGCGCGCTCGATCGCCAGGCTCAAGGCGTCGAGCGCCGCCTCGTTCGTATCGAAGGCCGGCCAGAAGCCGCCTTCATCGGCGACGCCCATCAACTGGCCGCGCTCGGCCATCAAGGTCCCAGCCGCACGATAGACTTCGGCCGTCCAGTCCAAGGCTTCGGCGAACGAACCGGCGCCAGGACAGACGATCAGAAAATCCTGTACGTCGACGCGGCGGCCGGCATGGGCGCCGCCGCCGAAGATCTGGATTTCCGGCAGCGGCATGCGCCCATGCGCTTCGCCGCCGAGCACGCGCCAAAGCGGCTCGCGCGACTGGTGCGCCGCCGCCCAGGCGACCGCCATGGAGGTCGCGACAATGGCGTTTGCGCCCAGCCGGCTGCGGTCGGGGGAGCCGTCAGCTTCGATCATGGCAAGATCGGCCGCCGCCTGATCGCGCGCATCCAGCCCCATCAGCGCCGGCCCCAGGTCTTCGCCGACCGCGCGGACGGCGCCCTTGACGTCCATCCCGCCGAAGGCGCTGCCGCCGTCCCGGCGGTCGACCGCTTCGCCAGATCCCATCGAAGCGCCTGCCGGCGCGATTGCGCCGCCGACCGCGCCGCCGGCCAGAAGCACCTCGGCTTCGACCGTCGGCCGGCCGCGCGAATCCCAGACCCGCCGCCCACGCACGCCTGTAATCTCAAAAGGGTTCATTGACGCCTCGTGCTTTGTCCAAACCCCTGTTTAGCGGCTTAAAGGGCGGGAGACGAGACAGGCTTATTTCGCCGCTGGCCAAGACAGTCCTTGGAAAAATCATCCCAAAGGGCCATTTTCCCTTGCGTAGGCGTCCGAAAGCGTTCTACAAGGCGCGCCTTTGCGTCACCCCCCTCACCGGTTTTACGGAGGCAGTGCGATGCCCAAGGATCGCCCTTTCGCAGAGCTGGCTGTGGTCGCGGGGTACGGGGAATCGAAAGATTCCGCGTCCGCTGTTCAGCCTTCCGAGCGTTTTCATCCCCAGATCGTCAGTCACGAAGGCGATATACTAGAGCCCGAACAGCGGGACTACTTCGTCCGCAAGGACGGCGTAACTTTTGCTGGCACGCATCTATTGATCGATCTCGACGGGGCGCATCGCCTCGACGATATCGATCTGATCGAGCGTGCGCTGAAAGAGGCCGCCATTGCTGGCGGCGCCACGATCCTGAACTGTGATCTGCATCGGTTCGAACCGAACGGCGGCGTTTCTGGCGTCGTCATCCTGGCAGAATCTCATATCACCATCCACACATGGCCTGAGAACGGCTTCGCAGCCCTCGATGTGTTCATGTGCGGCGAGTGCGACCCCTACAAGGCCATACCGGTCTTGAAACGCGCTTTCACCCCCGGCGCGGTGCATGTCACCGAAAATCGACGGGGCCTGAAAGTCTAAAAGCCAGGGCTTTCCGCCCGAACGAACCAAGGCTCTCGCCCGCTCTTCCCGACGCAAAGGGAGCGACGCGAGAGCCTTTCTTTTTTCCGCCCACACCGTCTTTTTTAAGGGGAGCCGCAGCATTGGACTGGTTCACCGAGATCCTGCACGCCGACCTGGCGCAGCAATTGAAAGTCAAGCAGGTGCTGTATGAAGGCGGCACCGGCTTTCAGACCGCTAGGGTGTTCCTGAACGACCGCCTCGGCAAAGTGCTGGTGCTGGATGACGTGGTCCAGACCACGATGGCCGACGAGTTCGTCTATCACGAGATGATGGCCCATGTGCCGCTCTTCGCCCATCCGGCGCCGAAGCGGGCGCTGATCATCGGCGGCGGCGATGGGGGCTTGCTGGAAGAAGCCTTGAAGCACCCTGGCCTCGAGCAGGTCACGATCGTCGAACTCGACCCCGGCGTCGTCGAACTCGCCAAAGCCTATTTTCACGAATTGAACCAGGGCGCCTTCGATAACCCGCGCGCCAACCTGATAATCGGCGACGGCGCCAAATTCGTCGCCGAGACGGAAGACCGTTTCGACGTGGTCATGGTCGATTCCACGGACCCCCACGGCCCCGGCGAGATACTGTTCTCCGAGGCATTCTACCGGAATTGCAAGCGCTGCATGACCCCCGGCGGCATCCTGGTGACCCAGAACGGCGTGCCGTTCCTGCAGCCGGAGGAACTGACGCAGTCGATCGAACGCTTCCGGGCGCTCTTCAATGAAGGCGCCGCCTATGTCATCACGGTTCCCACCTACGCGTTCGGCATGATGGCGCTCGGTTGGGCGACAGACGACGCAGCTTTGCGCCAGACGCCCCTCTCCCTGCTGGAAAAGCGGTTTGCCAAGGCCGGATTCGACACCCAATACTACACGCCGGAAGTGCATCGGGCGGCGTTCGCGCTGCCGATGTACGTGAAGCGCCTGGTCGGCTAGGGCATAGCGCGAATAGCGGGGGAACAACCATGGCAGGGAACGATATCGGCGCGGCGTTCCGCGCGCTGCATCACGGCGAGAAGGCGTTCGTCATCCCAAATCCCTGGGACGTCGGGTCGGCGAAAATCATGGCGGGGCTCGGCTTCAAGGCGCTCGCGACTACCAGTTCCGGCTTCGCCGCCAGCATTGGCAAATCCGATGGCAAGACCTCGCGCGATGAGGCGCTGGCCCATTGCCGGGCGCTTGTCGCCGCAACCGACCTGCCGGTTTCAGCGGACCTTGAGCAAGGCTATGGCGACCGGCCGGAAGATGTGGCCGATACGGTCCGGGCCGCCGCTGCGGCCGGCCTCGCGGGCTGCTCGATCGAGGATTATTCCGGGGCGACGATCTACGACTTCGGCCTCGCGGTCGAACGGGCCGCCGCCGCCGTCGAAGCCGCCCGCGCCCTCGCCCATGACTTCGTGCTGACCCTGCGGGCTGAAAACCTCATCCGCGGCCGGGTCGATCTCGATGACACGATCAAGCGCCTTCAGGCCTTCGACGCCGCGGGCGCCGACGTGCTCTACGCGCCTGGCTTGCGCGATATCGCGACGGTGCGAACGGTTTGCGGGGCAGTCTCGAAGCCGGTCAACGTGCTGATCGGCGCGACGACAGACATGACCGTGGATGCGCTCTCCGACGCCGGCGCAAGCCGGATCAGCGTCGGCGGCGCCCTGACCTGGGTCGCCTATGGCGGCATGATCAGCGCCGCACGCGCCATGCTGGAGGACGGTCGGTTCGACTACGGCGACACGCCGGGCATGGCGGGCATCGGAAAATTGATCGCCAGCGCCTGAAAGGCCGAGCCTCAAGCATAGTGCCCGACCCCGGCGGCTGCGCTAGCCTTCGGAGCCAGCCGTGTTTCGGCTGCGAGATCGGCCAGGTAGCTGTCGACGACAGCGATATGCGCCGGCTGCAACATCAGATGGATCGCGGGCGGCGATCCGGTTCGGGCCGAGACCCAGCCGCGGGCGCGCATGGCGTCGGCGATGGCGAGCGTGTCTTTCTCCGGGTTGGTCAAGGCGATCAGGCCAAGTTTCGGGTCGCCCACGGCCTCGAACCCCAACTTGGCGGCGCCCGCCTGAATGCGCTCCCGGGTTTCCAGGACATCGCGGGCCTTGGCTTGATAGCCAGCGCGCCCGAGATGCCGCAGCACCGCCCAGGCGGCGGCGATGGAGCCGCCAGGGCGCGTCCCCGCCAGGGTCGGCGTCGACATCGAGCCGCACGGCCAGACATCGAAGGTATAGGGCTGATGCCGGAACAGGTCCGGCGAACGATAGAGCACGGTCGACGCGCCCTTCGGCGTATAGCCATATTTATGGAGATCCGCCGAAATCGAAGCGACATGGGGCAGCCGGAAATTCCAGAGACCGACATCGACGCCGATAGCTTCGGCATGGGGAATGAAATACCCGCCGACGCAGGCGTCCACGTGCAGCCAGAGGTCATGGGCCGCGGCGAGCGCATCCAGTTCCGCCATCGGATCGACCAGACCATAGGGGAAGCACGGGGCGGACCCGACCAGCATGATGGTCTCGTCGTCAATCGCCGCCGCCATCGCCTGCGGGTCGGCGCGGAAATCGCTGCCGACCGGGGTCCGCACGATCTCCAGGCCGACCGTGTGCGCCGCCTTGTTGAATGCCGGGTGCGCCGTCGCTGGCGCCACAACCCTGGTTCCCGTTCTGCCATGCGCCCGCGCCCAATCCCGCGCTGTCTTGAGCGCCATGAAGATGCTCTCGGACCCGCCGCCGGTCATGCAGCCGGCGCCCTCCGGCCCGCCCATCAGGTCAAGCGCGAAATTGACGACTTCCCGCTCCATGCGGTCCAGGCTCGGGAACGCCTTCGGCGCCAGACCGTTTTCCGCCATGAACATGACATAGGCGTCCCGCCCGACAGCGCGGGCCTCGTCGCCCGCGTTGAATACGTAAACCGCGGTCTTGAGGCCGCGCCAATTGGCGTCGCCTGCGGCCATATCGAGCATCTCGCCCTTGAGCGTCGCCCAATCGGCGCCGGCGTCCGGCAATTGTTTGCCTGTCATTCCATGGACCTCCCTCTATGTTTCGGGCTAAGTATCGTCTCACGCGCCCCCCTTCGCCAAGGCTGAGAATTTAATGCGCCGCTGGTTTGCGATCCTGCTGCCATTAGTCGTTCTTGCGGGCGCCGTGTATCTCCGCGTCGAGGACCCGCGCCTGGTGCAGGAATTGCGCCTCAAGGTGTTCGACGGGTATCAGGAAATCCGGCCCCGCCCGTTCAACGCGGCGGAGACGCCGGCCCGGGTCGTGGATATCGATGAGGAAAGCTTGAAGCGCTATGGCCAGTGGCCGTGGCCGCGGCCGGTGCTGGCGACGATCGTCGAACGGATCATGCAAGCCGGCGCCGCCATCATCGTGTTCGACGTCGTCTTCGCCGAGCCCGACCGCACCTCGCCGGCGAGCTTGATGCGCCAATGGCAATCGCTCGTCCCGCCTGAGGATATTGCGAAGCTCAAAGAGGCCGGGACAAACCTGCCCGACCACGATCAGCTTTTCGCGGAAGCCATCGGCCGGTCGGCCGTCATCCTGGGCTTCGTGCTGCTCGACCTCGAGAACGACGTCAGGCCGGCGACCAATTTCGGCCTGGCGCAATTGGGCGACGACCCAAAGCAGTTTGTGCCCAAATTCAATGGCGCCGCGGCGAATCTTCCGATTCTGGCCGATGCCGCTCTGGGCCAGGCCAGCTTCAACAGCGTCCCCGATTCCGACAATATCGTGCGCCGCGTGCCGCTGTTTGTGACGCTTGGCGACCAACTCTACCCAACCTTGATGCCGGAAACCCTGCGCATCATCCAGGGCGCCAGCACCTACCGGATCAAATCCTCCGGGGCGAGCGGCGAGCAGGCCTTCGGCGAGAAAACCGGCATTGTCGCGATTTCCGTCGGCGACTTCGAATTCCCGACCGACAAGCAAGGCGCGCTCTGGCTCTACGATAGCGGCCACAAACCGGAGCGGTTCGTGCCGGTCTGGAAAGTGATGGAGCCGGATTTCGACACGTCTGAGCTTGAGGGCCGCGTCGTCTTCATCGGCACGAGCGCCGAGGGCCTGCGCGATATTCGCTCCAGCCCGCTCTCGATTGCGGCGCCGGGCGTCGAATTGCATGTGCAGGCCCTGGAGCAGGTCTTTGCCGGCCAGTTCCTGAACCGGCCGGATTGGGCGAACGGCGTCGAGATTCTCGGCATGCTGGGTCTCGGGCTTGTCGTCTATTTCGGCGTCCGCTGGCGCCGTCTCGGCGCGCTGGTGACGGCTGTCATCGGCGCTGTCGCGTCCGGCAGCGCGGTCGCGGGGTCATGGGTCGCCTTCGAAAACCAGGGCCTGCTGCTTGACCCGATTTATCCGGTGTTCGCCGGAATCGTCGTCTACATGGTGACCTCGATCCAGGCCTACATGCAGACAGAATCCGAAAAGAAGCAGATCAGAGGCGCATTTTCCCAGTACATGTCGCCGGACATGGTCAAGAAGCTGGCCGAGAACCCGTCCCTGTTGAAGCTCGGCGGCGAAATGCGCGACATGACGCTGCTGTTCTGCGACATTCGCGGCTTTACGACGATTTCCGAACAGTTCGACGCGCAGGAGTTGACCGCCTTCATCAACAAGTTCCTGACGCCGATGACCGATACGATCATGGCCCGCTCCGGCACGATCGATAAATATATGGGCGACTGCATCATGGCGTTCTGGAATGCGCCCCTCGATGACCCTCAGCATGCCGACCACGGCGTCGAATCCGCTATCGCCATGATGGAGCGCCTGAAAACCTTGAACGAGGAAATCAAGGCGGAAGCTGAAGCGGAGGGCCGCAAGTTCATTCCGATCAATATCGGCATCGGGCTGAATTCAGGCATCGTCTGCGTCGGCAACATGGGATCGGACCAGCGTTTCGACTATTCGGTGCTGGGCGACGACGTGAACCTCGCCTCGCGGCTTGAGGGCCAATCCAAGACCTATGGCGTCGATATCGTCATCGGCGCCAATACCCTGGCGCAATTGCACAACAAGGCGACCCTCGAGCTCGATCTGATCCAGGTCAAGGGCAAGACCGAACCGGTGCGCATCTTCTGCGTCGTCGGCCTGGAAGACCGGCTGAACGATCCCGAGTTCATCGAGCTCGCCGCAGACCACAAGGCGATGCTTGAAGCTTATGCGTCCCAGCGCTGGGACGATGCCCTGGCGTTGATCGAAACCTGTCGCGGAAAGATGGGCGTAACCAACCTGAACGTGCTCTACGACCTCTATGTGGAGCGGATCGAGGCCTTCAAGGAGAACCCGCCGGGTCCCGACTGGGACGGCGTGTTCATCGCGACAAGCAAATAGCCATGTTCGACAGCTCCGCGTTCATGGCCCGCCTGAGCGGGCCGCCATTGCTCATGGGCATCCTGAATATTACGCCCGACAGCTTTTCCGACGGCGGCCGCTTTCTCGCGCCCGAGACCGCAATCGCCGAGGCGGCGGCGATGACGGCGGACGGCGCCGATATTCTGGATATCGGCGGCGAATCGACCCGTCCCGGCCATGCGCCGATCAACGCCGCGACCGAATGGGCGCGCGTCCGCCCGGTGCTTGAGGGCGTGCGCCAGGCGACGTCGCTGCCGATCTCTATCGATACCTACAAGGCCGAAACCGCCGCGCGCGCGCTCGCCGCCGGCGCGGATATCGTCAACGATGTCTGGGGCCTTCAGCGCGACCCTGGGATGGCGCCGCTGCTGGCCGCCTCGTCGGCGCCCGTCATCTGCATGCATAACCGAGCGGAGATCGACAGCCGGATCGATATCGTCGAGGACGTGCTGCGCTTTCTCGAGCGTTCGCTGACGATCGCCGAGGCGGCCGGCATCGCATCGGACCGCATCGTGCTCGACCCCGGTTTCGGCTTCGGCAAGACCCTGGAGCAGAGCCTTTATCTGCTGCAGAACCTGGATAGGATCGGCGCGCTTGGCCGGCCGCTCCTGATCGGGCTGTCGCGCAAGGGCTTCATCGGCCGGTATTCCGGCGAGCCGACAACGTCCGCCCGCCTGGCCGGGACGCTCACGGCCAACCTCCTGGCGGCGCTTGGCGGTCATGCGGCGATCATCCGCGTGCATGACGTGAAGCCCCACCGCCAGATGCTCAACATGCTGGCCGCCGTCCGGCCGGGAGCCGCCCGATGAGCCGGCCAGATCCTGTCGTTGCGGGCTTGTCGTTTGGCGCCAATCTCGGCGACAGCGCGACCGCGGTCGGCCATGCGATCGCCGGCGTCGCCGCCTTGCCCCATACCCGGCTCATCCGGCAATCCAGCTTCTACCGGACGGAGCCCTGGGGGCCGATCCGCCAGGACTGGTTTATCAACGCCGTCGCCTTGTATGAAACCGCGTTGGCGCCGCA
This sequence comes from uncultured Alphaproteobacteria bacterium, assembly GCA_937891825.1. Taxonomy (GTDB): domain Bacteria; phylum Pseudomonadota; class Alphaproteobacteria; order Bin95; family Bin95; genus VMCJ01. Next base: position 24,456 of record CALAHN010000089.1, on the reverse strand, counting down.
CGATCTCCTGGCGGCCTGCCAGGCGATCGAACGGGCTATCGGCCGGGCGCCGACCGCGCCCAAGGGACCGCGGATCATCGATATCGATATCGTGTTCTATGGCGACGCTGTCATCGATACGGCGACGCTGACGACGCCGCATCCCCACTACCATGAGCGCCGCTTCGTCCTGGCCCCGCTGCTCGAAATCGCGCCGGACCTTGCGATCAACGGAATTCCGGTCCGGGATAGCCTGGAGGCGCTGGCGGACGACCGGTTGAAGGTCGAGCAACTGCCATAGCGCTGAAAGCGTCTAATACCTCCGGCCGCGATCCACGAGATTGAGCATCGGCCGCCCTGCCTCAGCCCGGCGGATATTATCGGCGACCTGGTCGGCCGCCGTCGCAGCGTTCGTCGGCCCCGAGCAATGCGGGGTAATCCGGACATTCGGCATCGACCAGAGCGGATGGCCGGGCGGCAGAGGCTCAGGCTCGGTCACGTCAAGGAATGCGCCCGCCAACGTCCCCGATTGCAGCGCCTGCACAAGGTCCGCTGTCACGACATGGCCGCCGCGCGCCAGATTGATCAGATAGGCTGGCTTCGGCAGCGCCGCGAGGGTCCTCGCGTTCAGAATGCCTTCGGTCTCGGGCGTCAGGGGCAGCAGGCAGATCAGGAAGTGCGTTTGGCCGAGAAAGGCCATGAGGCCGTCCGGCCCGCTGAAACTTGCGACGCCCGGAATATCCCGCGGGCTTCGGGTCCAGGTCGCGACATCGAAGCGGAGCGCCTGAAGCGCCGCGCCGACTTTCGCCCCGATCGCGCCATAGCCCAAAAGGCCGACCTTGGGGGGCGCCGCCTCCCAGTCGTCATACTCGAACCACGTCCCTTCCGCCTGGAGCGCTGCATAGTCGCCGAAACGCCGGTAGAAGTGATGCACGGCATAGACCGACCAGCCGACCATCTGTTCCGCCATCCACGGATCGACAATGCGGGCGATCGGACATTCCGGCAAGCCTGGGTCCAGGAACAAACCATCGACGCCGGCGCCGGTCGCCAGGATGGCCTTCAGATTGGTCATGCCCGTAAACGTGCCGGGCGTCGCCCGAAAGCACAGAACATATTCCACATCCGCCGGATCGCCCGGCTCATCGGACGTGCGGAAGGCCATGTCCGGCAGGCGTTGCTTGAGGGTGGCGCGCCACTTCTCCGCGCCGCTGACGACGGAGTCGGCCTTGAACAGGATCGTCATGGCCGCTTACTCCCGAACCGCGCCGTCATCGACCGTCGCCAGATCGAACGCCGCCGCCAGAAGCGCCTTGGTATAGGCCTCTTGCGGGTCCTTGAAGATCGCGGCGGCAGGCCCCTGCTCCACGACGACGCCATCCTTCAGAACAATCAGGTCATGGGCGAGCGCCCGCACTACCTTGAGGTCGTGACTGATAAACATGTAGGCCAGATTGCGCCGCCGCTGCAGATCCCGCAGCAGGTCGACGATCTGGGCCTGGACCGACATGTCGAGCGCCGACGTCGGCTCGTCCAGCACAAGGAAGCGCGGCTCCAGCACGATGGCGCGCGCGATGGCGATGCGCTGGCGCTGACCGCCGGAGAACTCATGGGGGTAGCGGTTCGCCATCTCTGGCTCCAGGCCGACCTCATGCAGCGCCGCCGCGACGCGGGCTTCCGCATCATCGCCAAGCCCGTGGGTATGCAGGCCTTCGGCGATGATCTCGGCGACGGTCATGCGGGGGCTCAAGCTGCCATACGGGTCCTGAAAGACAATCTGCATCTCGCGCCGGAGCGGACGCAGCGTCGCTCCGTCGGCGCCGTCGATCGCGCGCCCGTCGAAGCGGATCGCGCCTTCGCTGCTTTGCAGCCGGAGGAGCGCCAGACCGAGCGTCGTCTTGCCCGACCCGGACTCGCCGACGACGCCGACAGTCTGCCCGGCCCGGAGCCGCACGGTGACGCCATCGACGGCTTTCACGTAGCCGACCGTCCGGCGCAGCACGCCGCGCTTGATCGGGAACCAGACCTTGAGGTCGTCCGCGGCGACCAGTTCAGGCGCGTCGACATCGGCTGCGATCGGCTCGCCTTTCGGCTCGGCCGCGAGCAATTTCTGGGTATAGGCGTGGGCGGGGGCGGCGAAAATCTGCGCCACAGGCCCGGCTTCAACAATCTCGCCGCCTGTCATCACCGCGACCCGGTCCGCGACCTTGCGGACAATGCCGAGGTCATGGGTGATCAGCAGCACCGCCATTCCCAGCCGTTCCTGCAACTCCTTCAAGAGCGCCAGGATCTGCGCCTGTATCGTCACGTCGAGCGCTGTCGTGGGTTCGTCCGCGATCAGCAGGTCCGGATCGTTCGCTAGCGCCATGGCGATCATGACGCGCTGCCGCTGGCCGCCGGATAGCTGGTGCGGATAGCTATCAAGCCGCTGCTCGGGATCGCCGACGCCCACCAGTTCCAGAAGCTCCAGCGCCCGCGCCCGCGCCGCCATCTTCGACAGACCGCGATGCTCGATCAAGCTTTCGCCGATCTGCTTCGCGACAGTGTGCAGCGGGTTGAGCGAGGTCATCGGCTCCTGGAAGATCATACCGACCCGGGCGCCCCGCACCTTGCGCAGCGCCCGCTCGTCAGCCCCGACCATCTCCTGCCCGTCGAAGCGAATGGAGCCCGCCGGATGGCTGGCCGCCGGATAGGGCAGCAGTTGGAGGATCGAAAGCGCGGTCACGGACTTGCCGGACCCGGATTCGCCGACCAGCGCCAGCGTCTCGCCCTTGGCGAGCGACAGCGAGACGCCTTTGACCGCATCCGCGTCGCCGAAGCGGACGCCGAGATTGTCGATCTCCAACAAGGGCGCTCCTCCCGTCATGCGAGCGTCTTTCTTGGGTCGAATGCATCGCGCACGGCCTCGCCGGCGAAGACCAGGAGGGTCAGCAACGAAGCGATCGCGAAGAAGCCGGTCAGGCCGAGCCAGGGAGCCTGGAGGTTGTTCTTGCCCTGCTGCAACATCTCGCCAAGCGACGGCGAACCGGGCGGGAGGCCGAAGCCGATAAAGTCCAATGCCGTCAGGGTCGTGACCGATCCCGCCAGAATGAACGGCAGGAACGTGATGGTCGCGACCATGGCATTGGGCAGGACGTGGCGAAACATGATCTTGCTGTTGGAGACGCCAAGCGCCCGCGCCGCGCGGACGAAATCCAGGTTGCGCGCCCGCAAGGTCTCCGCCCGGACGACGCCGACAAGCCCCGTCCAACTGAACAGCATGAGCAGGCCCAAGAGCCACCAGAAATTCGGCTCCACCACGCTCGCCAGGATGATCAGAATGTAAAGCTGGGGCAAACCGCCCCAGATCTCGATGAAGCGCTGGAAGATCAGGTCGAGCCAGCCGCCATAGAATCCTTGCACAAGACCAGCGGACACGCCGACGATCGAGGAGAAAATGACAAGCGTGAACCCGAACAGCACCGATATCCGGAAGCCATAGATCAGCCGCGCCGCAACGTCGCGCGCCTGATCGTCCGTGCCGAGGACGTGGCTGGCGCCGGGCCCCGTAGGCGCCGGCGCGGGCAGGTCCCAGGCGACCGTCGCATGGTGATAGCGAATGAGCGGCCAGAGCATCCAGCCCTCTTCGTGGATCTTGCCGGCGACGACTGGGTCGCGGTAATCCGCTTCGGTCAGGAACTCGCCGCCGAAGGCCGTTTCCGGATAGGCCTTGAAGACGGGCATGTGAATGGCGCCGTCATACATCACGATGAACGGCTTGTCGTTCGCGATGAATTCCGCGAACAGGCTCGCCATGAACAGGACGGCGAACACAAGCGCCGCCCAATAACCCCGCTTGTTGGCGCGGAAGGTTGCGATCCGGCGGCGGTTGATTGGGGAAAGCGTCACGACCGCCGCGCCTCGAAGTCTATGCGGGGATCGACGAACATATAGGTCAGGTCGCCGATCAGGCCCATGATCAGCCCGAGCAGCGAGAAGAACCAGACGCTGGCGAACATGATTGGATAATCCCGCTTGATCGCCGCCTCATAGCCCAGCAAGCCGAGCCCATCGAGCGAGAAGATGATCTCGACCAGAAGCGCGCCCGTGAACAGGATCCCGATAAAGGCCGCCGGAAAGCCGGCGATCACGATCAGCATGGCGTTCCGGAAGATATGACCGTAGAGCACCCGCCGCTCCGTCAGGCCTTTCGCCCGCGCCGTCATCACATATTGCTGGTTGATCTGATCCATGAAGGAATTCTTGGTCAACATCGTCAGCCCGGCGAAGCCGCCGATCACCATCGAAAAGACCGGCAGCGCGAGATGCCAGAAATAGTCACCGACCTGACCGAGCCAACTCATCTCGGCGACATTCTCCGAGTTCAAGCCCCGTAACGGAAACCATTGCAGGTAACTGCCGCCCGCAAACACCACCAGCAGCAACACGGCGAACAGGAAGCCCGGGATGGCATATCCGACGATCACCACGGCGCTTGTCCACAGATCGAACGCCTCACCATCCCGCCGAGCTTTGGCGATGCCGAGCGGGATCGAGATGAAATAGACCAGCAGCGTCGTCCAGAGCCCGAGCGATATCGAGACCGGCAGTTTGTCGAGCACCAGATCAACGACGCGCTCCGAGCGGAAAAAGCTTTCGCCGAAGTCGAAGCGCACGAAATTCCAGAGCATATCGACAAAGCGTTCATGCATCGGCTTGTCGAAGCCGAACCGCTTCTCCAGGTCCTTGATGAAGTCCGGATCGAGGCCGCGGGCGCCGCGATAAGCCGACCCGCCCTCGCCGCTGTCGGTCTTAGAGGCCTGCCCCTGCCCGCTGGCGAAGTCGCCGCCCGACTGGGTGATTCGGTCCGTCGCGGACCCTGCACCGGTCAGTTCCGCCAGCACCTGCTCCACCGGCCCGCCCGGCGCTGCCTGCACAATGAAAAAATTGATCGCCATGATCCCGAGGAGGGTCGGGATAATCAGCAGCAGTCGGCGGACGATGTAAGCCAGCATCAGGAGGCGCCTCCACGGCTCAGCCGCTCGGCCTTCGCAGGATCAAACCACCACGTATCCACGGAAACGCCTTTGTAAGGCGTCAACTCGGGCATGCCGAACTTGTCCCAATAGACGATGCGCTCGGCCGCCAGATGCCAGTTCGGCACGACCCATCGCCCGGCGAGCAGCGCCCGATCGAGCGCGCGGGTGCGAGCGATCAGGCTGGCCCTGTCGGGCGCCTCGATCAGGACTTCGATCAGGGCGTCGATGCCGGGATTGGAGATGCCGATGTAATTTCGCGTGCCCGGCCGACCGGCGGCGGCGCTGCCCCAATAGTCGCGCTGTTCATTCCCTGGCGATTCCGACTGCCCCCAACCCGTGATGATCACGTCGAAGTCATACTGGCGGATCCGGTTGATATATTGGGACTGGTCGACGAGCCGGACGGATACTTCCATGCCCAGCCGCTCCAGATTGCGCTTGAAAGGCAGGACGATGCGTTCGAAAGCCGGGCTCACCAACAGGATTTCAAAGCGGAACGGCCGCCCCGTATCGGCCTCGACAAGCTTGAGATCGCGAACGACCCACCCGGCCGCCTCCAGAAGCGCAAAGGCCTCGCGGAGATTGTCGCGCGGCCAGCCGGACCCGTCGGTCACTGCCGGTTTGGCGGGCGGCGCCAGAATGTCATCGGGGAAATAGGCCTTCAGGCATGAAAGGATTGCGCGCTCCTCGCCGTCCGCCGAGCCGACGGCGGCGAGTTCCGAGTTCGAGAAGTAGCTATAGGACCGCGTATACTGCTCGTAGAAGAGATTGCGATTGGTCCATTCGAAATCGAACGCCAGCCCGATCGCCTGCCGGACCCGGGCGTCCTGAAATCTGGCCCGGCGGGCGTTCATCACGAAGGCCTGCATGCCTTGCGGCGTCTTCTGCGGGATGAGAGCCTTGATCAGTTCGCCATCCCGGACAGCCGGCGTCTCCCAATCCACCGCCCAGGCCTTGGCCTGATTTTCCAGAAAGTAATCGACACCGCCGCCTTTGACCGCTTCTCGGATCGCGATGCGATCCCTGTAATAGTCGATCCGAATTCGGTCGAAATTGCCTGTGCCTCGGCGGACGGCCAGATCGCGCCCCCAATAGTCGTCGACCCTGATCTGCTCCAGGAACCGCCCCGGCTCGAACGCGCCGACCCGGTAGGGACCGGAGCCCAATGGCGGATCGAGATGGGTCGCAGCGAAGTCGCGGCCTTCCCACCAATGCTTCGGCAAAATTGGCAATTGTCCAAGAATCAAAGGAAGTTCCTGGTTCGAGTTCGTACCGAACTGGAACTTGACCGTCCGCGACCCCAGGATTTCGACGCTGGCGACGCTGCCGTAATAATAGCGATAGAACGGCGCGCCATCTTTTTTCAGAATCTCGAATGAGAACGCGACATCTTCAGCCGTGATCGGCGCGCCGTCATGCCAACGGGCCTCGGGGCGCAGATGGAACGTCACCCAGGACCGATCGGCCGGCATTTCAACGCTCTCGGCGATCAAGCCATATTCCGTGAACGCCTCATCATCGCTGCTCTTCATCAGAGTCTCGTAGACGCCGGGATTGGCAGGATCGCCTTTCGAGTTGAAGGGATTGAAGCTGTCGAACGAGCCTTCCGTCGCGAGGCGCAAGGTTCCGCCTTTCGGCGCGTCCGGGTTCACATAGTCGAACTGGCGGAAGTCCGGGCCATATTTCGGCGTGCCGTGCATCGCCAACGCATGATGGCGCTGGACCGCCTGGCCGACCTCCGCGACAGGGGCGGCCGCCTGCAAGCAAGCTTTCTCGGCCGCGGTGATGACGGCAAGCTCAGCCCGCGCCGGCAGGGTCGCCGCAGCGCCAAGCGCCAAGCCGAGAGCCGCTAGACAAAGAGTTTGCACGCTTCGAATCATCGCCTCCGATGGTGGGCGCCAAAGGTCCGGGAAGCAAGTGCACAGCGGATGACTTATCCGTCAATAACCGACAGCGCCGCCCGATGCACCGCGGGATCGCTGGACGCCAGAACGTCGCCCTTGCTCGCGGCCGTGAGCGGCGCTCCCGACCAATCGGTCATCGCCCCGCCCGCCGCCAGAATGACCGGCGCCAGAGCCGCGAAATCCCAGATCTTCAGGGTGGTCTCCATGACGAGATCGAGCCAGCCGGAGGCGAGCACTGCATAGTTATAGCAATCGCCGCCAAAATTGCAGTCGGCGACGCTGGCGCGAAGCCGCTCGTAAGCCGCCCGATCGCCAGGATCGCCAAAGATTTCGAGACTGGTCGCGCCGAGCCGCGCATCCTTGAGGTCGACCGCCGCGCGGGTGCGTTGCGGCGCGCCGTTCAGCGTCGTCCCGACGCCCAGCACGCCGACCCAGCGCTCCCGCAAGATCGGCATGTCGATGACGCCGACCACAGGCGCGCCCTTGTGGAGCAGCGCCACGAGCGTGCCGAACTGCGGCTTGCCGGCCACGAAGGCCCGCGTCCCGTCCAGGGGATCGAGCGTCCAGACGTAGTCCGCGCCCTCATTCTCCCGGCCGTACTCCTCGCCGATTACTCCATGATCCAGCGCCTCCGCTGCGAGCAGCGCCCGCATCGCAGCTTCCGCTTCCCGGTCCGCCCGGGTCACCGGCGAATCGTCAGCCTTGCCGATAACGGGCAATGCCTGACGGAAATAGCCCTGGAGGATCGGACGCGCGACATCGGCGAGCCGGCACGCAAGCGCGGCTGCGCCGGATGGGACACGCGGGTCCATGGTAACGGCCCTTTGGGACTTCCAGTCAGCCTCGGATCACGGCAGCGGCTCCGGCGCATCGTCCTGGGCGCGCAAATAGGCGATGATCGCCGCCCGTTCTTCGGCCTTCCGTAAGCCAGCGAACGCCATCTTCGTGCCAGCGAGGAAAGCTTTCGGCTTGAACAGGAACTGGTTCAAGGCGTCATAGGTCCAGTTGCCAGGCAATTCCTTCATGGCGCCGGAATAGGCGAAGCCATCGTGGTCCGCGATATCGTTGCCGACAACGCCATAGAGGCCTGGGCCGACCTTGTTCGGGCCGCCCTTCTCGGCGCTATGGCATGCGGCGCATTTCTTGAAGATCGACTTGCCCGCCTCCACGTCGGCGCTCGCGAGCAGGCCTGCGATCGGCTCCGGCCCGACGGGCGCGGCCGCGGCGGACGCCGGCGCCGCGTCGCCTGCCTGCACATATGCTGCGAGCACGCGCTTCTCGTCGTGGCCCTCGGCATGATGGCCGCCGCCAGTCGCCGGATGGACCAGGCGGGTGACAAAGCCGGTCGTCATCGCCACGACGCCGGCCAGCAGTATGGCGGCTGCGATCTTGTTGAGCTTCATCGTATCCATGGCAGTACGCTCCTGCAGAGGGGCTGAATTCTTATCCCCGAAGTCTAGGGCCAGAACATACTCACCCCTGCCCCAAGACCCTCTGCGTCTTTCCGTCGCGTCGCGCTGAGCGCGCGAACGGGGTTGATCTGACGGCCATGAATACAATGAACGCCATCGTCGTGATACCCGCCCGGATGCAGGCGTCGCGTCTGCCCGGCAAGCCGCTCGCGGACATTCACGGCCGCCCGATGATCGCCCATGTCATCGACCGGGCGCGCAAAGCCGAGATCGGCCCTGTCATGGTCGCCGCGGCCGACCCCGAGATCGTCGCAGCGGCGCGGGCGGCCGGCGCCGAGGCCGTCCTGACCGACCCTGCCCTGCCATCCGGCTCGGATCGGATCATGGCCGCGCTTCGGACTGTCGATCCGGCGGGGGCCTATGATGTGGTGGTCAACGTGCAAGGCGACCTGCCGACCATCCGGCCGAGCGCGATCCGCGCCGCCCTGGCGCCGCTGGCGAACCCGTCGGTCGATATCGCGACCCTCGTCGCCGCGATCGAGCGCGACGAAGAACGGGTCAACCCGAATGTCGTCAAGGCGATCCTTGCAAGCAATGGCCGGGCGCTCTATTTCACCCGGGCGACCGCGCCGACGGGGCCGGGACCGCTCTGGCATCATATCGGGCTCTATGCCTATCGCCGGGCTGCGTTGGAGCGCTTCGTCGCATTGCCGCCCAGCCCATTGGAACAGCGCGAAAAACTTGAGCAGTTGCGCGCGCTAGAGGACGGGATGATCATCTGGGCCGCCATCGTCGATGACGTCCCGCTTGGCGTGGACGCCCCCGACGACCTTGAGCGCGCCCGTGACCTTTTGAACGAAAAGACCTGACATGACCAAGCCGACCAATCTCATCGCCTTCCAGGGCTCTGCCGGCGCATATTCGAATCTCGCCTGCCTCGCGGCATATCCCGAGATGACGCCCTTGCCCTGCAATTCCTTCGAGGGCGCGTTCGATGCGGTCGAGTCGGGCAAGGCGGACCTGGCGATGATTCCGATCGAGAATTCGATCGCCGGGCGGGTCGCCGATATTCATCATCTGTTGCCGGGCACCGGCCTCCATATCATCGGCGAGCATTTCGAGCCGGTGCGGCATTTCCTCATGGCGCCGAAAGGCGCGACGCTCCAGTCGATCAAGCGCGTGCGCAGCCACGTCCACGCCCTCGGCCAATGTCGGAAGTCGATCAAGGCGCTAGGCCTGGAAGCGATCGTCCACGTGGATACCGCTGGCGCCGCCGCCGACCTCGAGCATTCGACCGATCTCGCGGAAGCCGCGATCGCGTCGTCCCTGGCCGCGGAAACCTATGGCCTCCAAATCCTGCAAGACAAGATGGAGGACCATGCCTACAACACGACCCGGTTTATCGTGCTGTCCCGAGAGCCTGCGATGCCCAATCTGGGCGACGGCACGACGATCACGACGTTCATCTTTCGGGTCCGCAACGTCCCGGCGGCGCTCTACAAGGGCCTTGGCGGTTTTGCGACAAATGGCGTCAACATGACCAAGCTGGAAAGCTACATGGTCGAGGGCGAGTTCTTCGCGACCCAGTTCTATGCCGACATCGAAGGCCATCCGGACGATTCGCGCGTCAAGCTGGCGCTCGAGGAGCTTGGCTTCTTCAGCCGTGAATTCCGCCTGCTCGGCGTCTACAGCGCCAGTTCCTTCCGGGAGCAAGGCTTTCAGAGCGCGCAAGAAGGCGCCGATGACTGACGCCCGCAGCCGCATCCTCGGCCGGATCCAGCGCGCCAGCGGCCGCAGCGGCATGCCGGATCCGGCCGTCGTGGCGGCGGAAGCCGCGGCTCTGCTCCGCGACCCCTCCGCGACCCAGCCGACGCTGAAGCAGCAGGACCCCATCGCCGAGTTCAAGGCCAAGGTCCGCTCCGAGCGGCTGGCGGCGACGGTGGAAGACATTGCCTCCGACGCCGACGCGCCCGCCGCGATCCGGCGCTATCTCGTTGAAGCCGAATGCCCCCTGTCGCTCGCCGTGCCGCCCGACCCGAGCCTGGAGACGCTGGCCTGGGGCGATATCGAAACCCATCGCGCGCTCGATCCGAACGAAGGCGTCGCGATCTCCCGCGCCGATTGGGGGATCGCGGAGACAGGCTCCCTGGTCCTGCTTTCCCGGCCGGAGCAACCGACGCTGTATGCCTTCCTGCCGCTCCGCCATATCGTCATCGTCGAGCGGCGGCGCATCGTGCCGCATATGGAAGATTTCTGGGCGGCCTTCCGGGCATCTGGCCGGGCCGAACCGCGCAACATCAATTTCGTGACCGGGGTCAGCGGCACGGCGGATATCGAATCGAGGCTGGTGCGCGGCGCCCATGGCCCGCGGCATCTCCATATCCTGCTGACGCCCTGATGCTCCGCCGACGGCGTCGCCGGTTGACAGCGGGGCGCCCAACGGCCGAAACACTTCTCTCCGCCCGCCCCCCGTAAAAACCGATGGAACCATCGAACGATGGCACGCTGGCTTCTCTACATTCTTGCGGCCTTTGGCCTGCTGGCGCTTGTCGCCGCTGCCGCCATCGTCATTCTGTTGCAAACCGGCGTCGTCACCCCGGAGAAATTGCGGCTGCTCGCGCAGTACAATCCGATCGCCACTGCGAACCAGGCGCCCATTGTGACATCCCGCATCCAGACCGGCCTCATGCCATTGAAGCGGCGAGACGTCAGCCTGCCCCCACTGGGCGACGGGTTTGTGAGCGGCGGCGGGGCGTTCGTCGAATTGCCGGATGGGCTTCTGGTCGCGGAGCGGAGCGGCCAGTTCCACTTCGTCCAGCCTGATCAGGAGCCCCCGACAGTCCGGAAAACCGCCATCGCCATTGAAATCAATCAAGCTGGGTTCGACGCCTACGCCCTGGCGAATGGCTATGAGTTGAAGCCCGGCCGCAGCGTCGGCTATGCCGGGTTGGCAATGCGGCTGCACGATCTGTTGCTGCTGCGCGACGGCAAGCGGTTGATGGCCTCATTCACGCGATGGAATGACGCGAAGAACTGCGCTTCGCTGCATATCGCGATCACGACGCTCGACCTTGCCAGGGCGACGCCGGCCGCCGGTCCCTGGCGCGACCTTTACCGGACCCAGCCCTGCCTTGGCCTCAGCACCCGGAAGTCGAAACCGTTCGCCGGCCACCAGGCTGGCGGGCGCATGATCGAGTTGCCGGACGGCAAGGTGCTATTCACCGTCGGCGACTTCAAGAACGACGGTGAGAAGCGCGATCTGTCGACCGGCGACCGCGACAATGATTATGGCAAGACCCATCTGCTCGACCTGGAAACCGGCGCAGTCGCCCGGAACTACACGGTGGGCCACCGCAACCCCCAGGGCCTCGTACAACTGCAGAATGGCGAAATCTGGTCGACCGAGCACGGCCCGAGCGGCGGCGACGAGATCAACCGGATCGACCGAGGCGGCGACTATGGCTGGCCGTTCGCGACGCTCGGCCTCGGCTGCGGCGGCTGCGACTGGCTGATCGAGGGGCGCCAGGATGGCTATGTGCAGCCGCGCTGGGCCTTCATTCCAAGCATCGGCATCAGCAATTTGATCGAAGTCAGAAATTTCGCGCCGCGCTGGGATGGCGATCTGCTGGTCATGAGCCTGTACGCGGAGACCCTGTTCCGCATCCGCCTGGACGACGGTCGGCCGATGTATGCCGAGGCGATCAAGATTGGCCATCGCATGCGCGACATCGCGCAACTCGCGGACAATCGCATCGTCTTGTGGACCGATACCGGGCGTTTGATCTTCCTGACGCCTGACCTGGCGCCCGCGAAGGCCGATATCCTGGCCAAGGCGCTCTCCCCGGCCGCCCAGGCCGTCGTCGGCGATTGCAGCGTCTGCCACGTCCTCCAGGACGGCGCGCCGCCAGAGGGACGCATCCCGCTTTGGGGCGTATTCGGTCGCGATGTCGCTTCGACCCCCGGCGCCGATTACTCGGACGCCCTCCGGCAGATGGGCGGGCGCTGGACAAGACCGGCCCTGGATCGGTATCTCGAGAACCCTGCCGCCGCGGTTCCCGGAACCACGATGCCCTATGAAGGCGTCACCGACCCTGAGCTGCGTCGAGAAGTGATCGATTTTCTTGAAGCGCTCCGCTACGAAGGCTGATCAGATTTTCAGGAAGTCCACGGATGTTCGATAACAAGTCGATTCTCATCACCGGCGGCACCGGCTCCTTCGGGAAAAAATATGCCCGCACGATCCTGAGCCGCTACAAGCCCGCCCGTCTGGTGATCTTCTCGCGCGACGAGTTGAAGCAATACGAGATGCAGCGTGAGTTCAATGCCGAGCCGATGCGCTATTTCATCGGCGATGTCCGCGATCCGCAGCGCGTTCGCGAGGCGATGCGCGGCATCGACTACGTCATCCACGCCGCCGCGCTGAAGCAGGTGCCGGCCGCCGAATACAATCCGATGGAATGCATCAAGACCAATATCTATGGCGCCGAAAACGTGATCCGCGCCGCCATCGACAACGAGGTCGAGAAAGTCATCGCGCTTTCGACCGACAAGGCCGCCAACCCGATCAACCTCTATGGCGCGACCAAGCTGGCCTCGGACAAGCTGTTCGTCGCGGCCAACAACATGTCGGGCCGCCTGAAAACCCGTTTCGCCGTCGTCCGCTACGGCAATGTCGTCGGCTCGCGCGGCTCGGTCGTGCCCTATTTCCAGAGCATGTTGGCGGCGGGGACCGACCATCTGCCGATCACCGACTTCGAAATGACCCGGTTCTGGATCACGCTGCAGCAAGGAGTCGATTTCGTGCTGCAGAATTTCAGCCGCATGCGCGGCGGCGAAATTTTCGTGCCCCGCATTCCATCGGTCCGGATCGTCGATCTCGCCTCGGCGATGGCGCCGGGCCTGCCGCACAAGGATGTCGGCGTCCGTCCCGGCGAGAAGATCCACGAGGTCATGTGTCCCTCGGACGATTCCCATCTCACCATCGAATTCGATGACTATTTCGTCCTGACGCCGGCGATCATCTTTCACACCATCGACGGCGACTACACCAGGAACCCGCTCGGCGAAGTCGGCAAGCGGGTGAAGCGCGGGTTTGAGTATAACTCTGGCACCAATCCGCAATTCCTGACGCAGGAAGAAATCCTCGAATTCAACAAGATGGCCGAACCATGATCCCCTATGGACGGCAGGATATCGACGCAAGCGATATCGCCGATGTCGTCGAAACCCTGCAATCGGCATTTCTGACCCAAGGCCCGGCGGTCGAAGCTTTCGAAGCGGCCGTCGCGCGCTATGTCGGGGCCGAGCATGCCGTGTCCGCGAATAGCGCGACCTCGGCCCTGCACATCGCCTGCCTAGCGCTTGGCGTCGGGCCGGGGGACCTGGTCTGGACGACGCCCAACACATTCGTCGCATCCGCCAATTGCGCGCGGCTTTGCGGCGCGGACGTGGATTTCGTCGATATCGACCCCGACACCCTGAACATGTGCCCTGAGCGGCTGGCCGAGAAGCTGGCTGAGGCCGAGAAGACCGGCCGGCTGCCAAAGGTCGTGATCCCCGTGCATTTCTCCGGCCGGTCCGCCAACATGCGGGCGATCGGCGCGCTTCGGGAGAAGTATGGCTTCGCGATCATCGAGGACGCCTCCCACGCCATTGGCGGCCGCTATGAGAATGCCCCTGTCGGCGGCTGCGCCCATAGCGAGATCGCCGTATTCAGCTTCCACCCGGTCAAGATCGTGACGTCCGGCGAAGGCGGCATGGCGACGACAAACGATGCGGCGCTTGCAGAGGCCATGCAGCTCTACCGCAGCCATGGCGTCACCCGCGACCCCAAGTTCATGCAAGGCCCGCCCGACGGTCCCTGGTCCTATCAGATGGTCGGCCTTGGCCTGAATTATCGCCTGACCGACATTCAGGCGACCCTTGGCAGCGCGCAGATGCGGCGCCTCGACGCGTTCGTCGAACGCCGGAACGTCCTCGCCGGCCAGTATCGCAAGCTTCTGGCGGAGCGCCCCGTGATTTTGCCGCCCCCGGTTTCCGACGGCATTTCGGCCTGGCACATCTACGTCATCGAGCTCGAGCCCAAGCGCGCCGTGGTCAACCGGCTCGACGCCTATAACGGCTTGCGGGCGCGGGGGATCGGCGTGAACGTGCACTACTACCCCGTGCACCTGCAGCCCTACTATCGCGCGCTTGGATTCAAGCCGGGCGACTTCCCCCATTCTGAAGCTTATTATGACCGCGCGCTGACGATCCCGCTGTTCGCCGCGATGACCGACGCCGAGCAACTCACTGTCGCATCGGCCCTGCAAGAAGTTCTGGGATGATCGTCGCGGTCATCCCGGCGCGCGGCGGCTCCAAGCGGATTCCGAAGAAGAACATCCGCGATTTCCTCGGCAAGCCGATCATCGCCTATTCCATCGATGCGGCGCGGGCATCGGGGCTGTTCGACCGCATCCTGGTCTCGACCGACGACCCGGAGATTGCAGCGGCGGCGCGGGCGCGCGGCGCTGAGACGCCCTTTCTCCGCCCGCCGGAGATTTCCGACGACCGAACCGGCACCGCGCCCGTCGTGAAGCACGCCGTCGCCTGGCTTCAGGCCAACGCCACCCCGCCGACCTTCGCCTGCTGCATCTATGCGACGGCCCCATTCGTCGAGGCCACGGACCTGAAAGCAGCTTATGCGGCGCTCAAGGCCTCGACCCAGGCCTTCGCCTTCAGCGTCGCCTCCTTCCCCTTCCCCATTCAGCGCGCGCTGAAGCGCGTCGAGAGCGGGGTCACGCCCTTCTTTCCCGAACATGCCGAGGCCCGCTCCCAGGACCTGGAGGAAGCCTTCCACGACGCCGGGCAGTTCTACTGGGGCCGCGCCGAGGCCTGGCTGGAAGACCGGCCGCTGTTCGCGCCGACTTCGATTCCCCACATCCTGCCCCGGCATCGCGTCCAGGATATCGATACGGAAGAAGACTGGGTTCGCGCCGAACACCTCTACCGCGCGCTCCAACAGGCCAAGGCGGACGCATGACGGTCTTGATACGGGCCGATGCGTCGGCGGAGATCGGCACGGGCCATGTCATGCGCTGTCTCTCGCTCGCGACGGAACTGATGGCGCTTGGCGAGGACGTGGTTTTTGCCGCGCGCTCGATGTTCCCGACCCTCCGCGCGCGGATCGAAGCGGCCGGATGCCGCTTCGTCGCCCTGCCGCCGGCTACGAGCCGGAATGACGCCCGCGCCGGCACGATCCCGCACGCGCATTGGCTGCAGGCGTCCGCCGACGACGATGCCGCAGCGACGCTGGCCGCTGCCCGAGCGGCCCGCGCGGCCTGGGTCGTCGTCGATCACTATGGCGTCGATAGCGTCTGGCAGCGCATTCTGCGGGCTGGCGGCGTCAATGTCGCGGCGCTCGACGACCTGGCCGACAGGGCGCATGCGGCCGACCTCTTGGTCGATCCCAGCCTCAGCGCCGACCCGCACGGGCGTTATGCGGCCCTGATCCCAGCCAATCGCCAGCAATTGCTCGGGCCGCGTTACGCCATCCTGCGGCCGGAATTCCGGACGGGCGCCGCCAGGCCGCCCCATGACGGCCCGCTCCGCTGGCTGATCGCCTTCGGCGGCGTGGACGCGGCCGGTTGCACCCAGCGCGCCATGGCGGCGCTTGCGGAAGCGCAACCGGATACTGCTGACGTGACGGTGGTGGTCGGCGGTCAGAACGCCGATCTGGCCGCTATCCGGGCAAAGGCGGCCGCCCTCGGCTGGCAGGTCCATGTGGATAGCGATGCGATGGGCGCGCTGATGGCGTCTGCCGATGTCGCGATCGGCGCTGGCGGCCATATGCTTTGGGAACGGGCGGCCATGCGGTTGCCGACGATTGCGCTCATCGTCGCGGAAAACCAGCGGGAGCAGGTGACAAATGCGGCGGCTGGCCGCCTCGTTTTGCCGCTCGACGCCGCTCGCCTGGATCCATCCGATCTTGTCAACGCTGTCCGGACGCTTGGCGGCGACGCTGCAAGGCGGGCGGCGATGGCGGCCGCATGCGGCGAGGCTGTCGATGGCAAAGGCGCGCTCAGGATCGCGCGGCGGATCGCCGATCTCGGCATCCAGGTCGCGCCGGCGGCCGTGGAGGATATCCTCCCCATGCACGCATGGCGGAACGACGCGCGCATCCGCGCCGTATCCCGCGAGCATGCGGAGATTTCGCTTGGCGGCCACAGGGATTGGTGTGCGGCCGTCATGGCCGATCCCGACCGGCATCTGCTGGTCGGGCGCGACAAGACCGGCCCGCTCGGCGTCGTCCGGTTCGACCGCTCGGGGGACCGGGCGGAAGTGTCGATCTATTTGGCGCCGGCGCGGCTCGGCCAGGGCCTTGGCCCCAATCTGTTGCTGGCGGCGGAGGCATGGCTGATCCGCGCCGATCGGCGCATCGCCGCCCTCGACGCCGAGGTCCTCGACGGCAATCGCGCCTCGGAAGAACTCTTCCTCGGAACGGGCTATACTCGCCTCCGGCCCGGGCATTTCGCCAAAGCATTGGAAGTCGCGCCTTGAAGCACAGGATCGCAATCGCCGGCCGCCCGATCGGCCTGGACTCGCCCCCGTTCATCATCGCCGAGATGTCGGGGAACCATAATCATTCGCTCGACCGCGCGCTTGCCCTGGTCGACGCCGCCGCGGACGCGGGGGCGCATGCGCTCAAGCTCCAGACCTATACCGCCGACACCATGACCTTGCCGATCAGGACAAGCGCATTTGTCATCGACGATCCCAACAGCCTTTGGCACGGCCGCAGCTTGCACGATCTCTATGAAGAGGCTCACACGCCATGGGACTGGCACGGCCCAATTTTCGAGCGCGCCCGCAGTCTCGGCATGATCCCGTTCAGCACGCCGTTCGACGATACCGCCGTCGATTTCCTCGAAAGCCTCGACGTCGCCTGCTACAAGATCGCCTCGTTCGAGATGACGGATATCCACCTGGTGCGCCGGGTCGCCAGGACCGGCAAGCCGATGATTATCTCGACCGGCATGGGAACCGTCGCAGAAATCGCCGAAACCGTCGCCGTTGCGCGCGACGCAGGCGCGACCGACCTGATCCTGCTGAAATGCACCAGCGCCTATCCCTCGATGCCGGAAGACGCGAACATCCTGACGATCCCCAACTTGCGCGAAACCTTCCAGTGCGAAGCCGGGCTTTCGGATCACACCATGGGCGTCGGCGTGTCGGTCGCAAGCGTCGCTCATGGCGCAACCGTCATCGAGAAGCATTTCACGCTGCGCCGGGCAGATGGCGGCGTCGATTCCGCCTTTTCGCTGGAGCCCGAAGAAATGCGGGCGCTGGTGGTCGAGACGCAGCGCGCCTGGGCCTCATTGGGGGGCGTCAGCTACGGAGCGTCCTCGGCGCAGGAGACGAAGTCCCTCGCCTTCCGCCGGTCGCTCTATGTGAGCGAGGACATGGCCGCCGGCGAGATCTTCACCGCCGCTAATGTGCGCGCGATCCGGCCGGGCTACGGGCTGCCGACGAAATATCTGGATACCGTTCTTGGCCGGAAAGCAGCCCGCGCCATCAAGCGCGGCGAGCCAGTCGGTTGGGATATGCTGGGCTGAGCCAGATCACCAAATTGAAACCCGCGCGATGGTCTACAGAAAGCGCCGGACGAAAGCCTCGAACTTCTGCGCGGCGCTGACATCGGCGTCGAATGCGACGAACCGGTGGAAACGGCTGAGGCGGACCGATCGGTCGCCAAGCGGCGGCAACGGCCCGGCGAACGCCTGCTCCATCAGCGAGCGGAGTTCGTCCGGCGAAGTCGGGAAGTGGGTCGTCGCCCGGTCCTCGGGCGTTTCATGGCTGATCAGCGTATCGACCGCCGGCCGGACGGCGTCCTTCCACCAGGGCACGACAATGGCGGCGTCGCCCAGATAGCCTTCGAGGATGCCGGTCGTATTGTAGCCGATCACCATGCGCGACCGACGCAGCAGATCATCCATCGGGGTCGCGGCCGTGATCGTCGCGCCCGATGCGGCAAGCTCCGGGCAGATCGCCAGGATCTCGGCCCGGTGGCCCTCCTCCTTCAGCTTGACGACATAGCGCGCCGGGTCGGCAGAGGCCTTCGCAGCCGCAGCGACAGTCTCCAAGGTTTCCTCGTAGTTTTGCGGCGCCAGATAGAGCGGGTCGTGATAGGAGACTAGCGTCACGAGGTTGCGCTCGGCTGGCGGATAGGGATTTGGGTCGCGCCAACTGTCGAAACGGGGCCAGCCGACCGTCTCGATCACGCTATTCCCATAGCAGCCGACATCTTCGAAAAACGTCTTGGTGATATCGGATGCGACCGCGACGCCATCGCCATGGAACGTATAGCCGGATTTGGCGATGTGATTGCGGAGCCAGTCCTGAGTTTCCTGAACCGCGTAGTTCTCCCGGCAGAGCACCAGAAACGGTATGCCGCGTTCCCGCGCCACATCCATCATCACGACGTCTTCCCAGTAGTCGGTATTGGCGACGACGATGGCGTCGATGGGCGTTCGCGCCAATAGGCCGTCCAGCGCAGCGCGCGCGACCCGGCGCAAGCTTTCGCGGCGCGCTTCGCTATAGCTGGCGTAGATCCCGGCGAAATAGGTCTGCGATTGCTCGCGCTTCGGCACGCGCTGCCGCAGCATGGCCCGAAAGTCGGAGGACCAGACGGCCATCACATTGAGCGCGGCCCTGCCTTTCAAGGCTCTGAGATCGCTCGACATCACAGTCCGGTTCAACGCCAGCAGGGTCGGCCGCCCAGATTCTTGGTCGGTGAGCGAGAACAGGCGACGCCCGAGATATCTGCCAGCCAATGCTGGCGGCAGGAGGCGCAGCAGCGCTTTCGCCATCGTGAATGCCATTGAACGAGCGTGCGCTTTTCATGTTAGTGCGGAAGGCGGGGGCTTTTGATAGCGCGAATAGGCGGACGAGGCCAAGCGCCGATGCCGGGGCTGACAATGAATTGCGACAGCGCCTGCATTCCTATAGAAAAACCGCTGCGGAAGCGTCTATTGAACAGGGTCCGCTTGGAAAGTTCAGTCGTGCCGCCCATGCCCGCCCCCTATCTCTATATGCCGATGGAGATTGCCTCGCGCGAGCTCGATTCGCGCCTGCTGATCGCCCTGTTCGCCGTGCAGGCCGGCCTCGAGGTCGTCATCGGGCAGAAGTGGCTGCTGCAGAAGAACGCCCGCGCCATGCCGAAGGGCTATTGGATCTTCAAGACGCTGACGCCCGGCGACGCCAAGCAGATGCAGCGCATCCAGAAGCTTGGCCACGCGATCGCGGCGATCGATGAGGAGATGCCCGGCCTCGGCGACGGCAGCCAGCGGCTCCGCTGGGTCGATCCCCGCTCGGTCAACGCGACGGAGGCGATTTTCTGCCTCGGCCGCCAGCATGTCGCAGCGATGGAACGAAGCTATCCCGACCACGCGCACAAGCTCATCACCACGGGCAATCCGCGCTGGGATTTTCTGCGGCCCGAACTCCGCGGCATCTATGCGGCCGACGCGGCGGCGATCACGCGCGATTACGGCAGGTTTCTGCTGGTGAACACCAATATCGGTCTGGTGAATTCCGCCAAGAACTCGCCCGAAGGCCTGATCCGGGCGTTGACCGGCGACGGCCGCATCAATCTGGACCTGCCCGAAGACCGCGCGTTCGTCACCGATCTGCAAGCCTTCGAGCGCGCGAACTTCGCAGCCGCCGCGCCGCTTGTCCGCCGCCTGAGCGAGGCGTTCCCCGACCGGCAGATCGTGCTGCGGCCGCATCCGACGGAAAAGCTCGAGCCGTATCAAACTGCATTGGCCGGCGTGCCCCGCGCCCATATTGTCCGAGAGGGTCCGGCGGCCGCCTGGCTATCCGCCGCCGACCTTCTGATCCACACAAGCTGCACGACGGCGACAGAAGCGTTCGCGCTCGGCAAGCCGGCCATCTGCTATCAGACCATCCCATCGCCGCTGCACAGCTATTTCCTTTCGAGCGCGCTCAGCGCCATCGCCCGGAGCGAGGATGAAGTCATCGCCGAAACGCAACGGATCCTGGCGGCCGGTTCCGACGACCCCGCCGCCGTCGCCGAACGTCAGGTCCGCTTCGAGGATTACTTTGCGGGCCAGAGCGGACCCTTCGCGGCCGAATTGATCGCGCGCTTCGTGGCGGACGCGACCGGCGCCGTCGCTCTGCGGCCGCACAAATCGACCTGGAAGCCCGGCCTGCTGTTCCGCAAGAAATGGCGCCCGACGGCCTTTCAACGGAACATCTTCCCAGACTTCTCGGCGGACGATATCGCGCGCAGGCTTGGCGAGCTCGCAGCTCAAATTGGCGTCTCGGAGCCATTGCATGTCCGACGCTGCGGCGACGGGCAATTTCATATATCAACTTAAATTCTTACGTTAAACCCTTCTTTTTTTAAATATTTCTTTGCTTCGGCCGGTGTCTTTTCGGTGAAATGGAAAATGCTTGCGGCGGCGACGGCGGCGACGTCCGCCTGCCTCAGGACATCCGCCATGTGGGCATAGTCCCCGGCCCCGCCGGACGCGATCACGGGCACGTCGACCGCAGCCGCGACCGCTTTGGCCAACGCAATGTCATAGCCCTGGAAGGTGCCGTCCCGATCGATCGAGGTCAGTAGGATTTCCCCTGCCCCAAGGTCCGCGCCGCGCTTCGCCCATTCGACCGGGTCCTTGCCGGTCGGGCGCTTGCCGCCGTGGCTCATGACCTCCAGCCGGCCATCCGGGCCGCGCAGGACGTCGATCGAGAGCACGATGCATTGCGAGCCGAAGGTCCTGGCGCCTTCTGCGATGATGTCTGGGTTGGCGAGCGCATGGGAGTTCAATGAAACCTTGTCGGCCCCGACGCCAAGCAACCGGCCAATATCCTCGGCGTCGCGCACGCCGCCGCCGACGGTCATCGGCATGAAGCATTCATCCGCCAGATCGTCGATCAGGTCGAAATCCGGCGGCCGACCGTCCGGGGAGGCCGTGATGTCCATAAATACCAGCTCATCGACGCCCCGCATATTGTAGACCTTGATCGCCTGCAGCGCGCTGCCGGTGCGCCGCCAGCTATCGAAGCGTTCCCCCTTCACCAGACCCATATCCCGGTGCAGCAAGGTCGGCATGACGCGGATTTTCACCATGACCGCCTAGAGCCCCACAAAGTTCTTGAGGATGGCGAACCCGTTGGCCTGACTTTTTTCCGGGTGGAATTGCGCGCCGAACGCCAGCCCGCGCCCGACGATCGCCGCAAACCCGCCATAGGAGGGCGTTTGCCCCATCATGTGCGCCGGGTCATTCGGCTTGAAATGAAAGCTATGGACGAAATAGAAATCGCTCAGCGGCGGCACGCCCTTGAGCAAGGGACAATCGCCGATATCCTCGACCGTGTTCCAGCCGATATGCGGCACCCGTTCCGTCGCGTCCGCCCGCTGGAGCGGCGTTACATCGCCCGGAATGACGCCGATGCCCTGAGTGAAGGCCATTTCCTGGCCCGCCGTCGCCAGCAATTGCATGCCAAGGCAGATGCCCAGCACCGGACGTTCGCCATGGATGGCGGCCTCGCGGATCGCATCGGTCAGTCCGGCCTCGTTCAGGCGCCGCATCGCCTCCGGAAACGCCCCGACGCCCGGCAGCACGAGCCGGCCGGCCGCCCGAACCACAGCCGGATCGCGGGTCACAACGGGATCGCCGCCGCAATATTCCAGCGCCCGCACGGCTGAATCGATATTCGACAGCCCGCAATCGACAATCGTGACCGTGCGCATGCTCATCCGGGATCAGGCATTGTCATAGAGCTTCTTCGTCAGGTTCTGGTCTTTGTCCTTGACCAGTTGGCCGTTGTGGTCGGTCAAGAAGAGGCGCTTGTTCGTCCAGCGGTCGCAGATGCGCATGAACTCTTCCACGTCCATGTCGAATTCCCCAAGGATGTCGGCCAGGGGCTTGCCGAGATAGCTCCACGGGAACCTGCCGTCATGGCGCTTCACCAGGTTCAGACCGTCGAGGCGCGACATGCGGCCCCGGCGGATATGGTTGCTGGCGATATCCGTTGCGCGGCCGAAGCCGTATTTCAGAAATTTGAAGTAATCGTGGATGCCCATCTGGTGATTATCCAGATTCTCATAATTCGCGAGCGCGCCCTCGACCATGTTCGGCAGCGTCTCGAAGCCATAGCCTTGTGCGATCAAGGCGTTCTGATAGCCGTCCCAGGGGAAGTAATATCCGAGAAAGATGCCGGAGACGCCAACGCGCTGCAGGTCCTCATCGCTTGGGTAGGTATACTGGATCAGATTGCGCGGCTGGATTTCAAGCTGGCCAATCAGGTCGGAAACGCGGAAGCCCAGCAGGCCGCCGAACTCTTCCAGCCACCGCCGGTCCAGGATGTTCTTTGTGGTCGATGTCGCCGGGCCGCCATATTCGTGCTGCGGGTTCTCGCCCCAGACAATCAGCGGCACGTTGAACTGCACCGCCATCCGCACCGGGATGGTGAAGATGGTAACATGCTCCGGCCAGGACACGTCGCCAATGGTCGACAGCGTGAATTTGTTGATTTTCCGGCGGATGACCGGGTTGGTCGTCACTTCGACGAAATCCACGCCGAGCTTCTTCATGTTCTCGATATTGCGCCGCCCGATCGGGCTGAGATCGTCCGTCGTCGCCGTAACGCACAACGGGTTCATGCCAAGCTCAAGCAGCCGGATAAGCTGATAATGGCTGTCCTTCCCGCCGCTGACCGGCACGATGCAATCGTAGTTATTGCCATTTTCCTGGCGGTAGCGTTGGAGAACGGTCTTGAGTTCCGCCTGCCGGGCGCTCCAGTCGACGGTCTCGCGGGAGGCAAAATTATTGCAGGCATTGCAGACGCCGTGCTCATCGAACCAGAGATCGGGCTTCGTTTCTGGGTACAGACAACTCTTACAATAGCGCACCGGCTGCTCCCGCCCTTCAGCGCGCGCCGGCCACATCGGCCCCGGCGCGATTTCGCCTAAGCTCATACAGGTTTTCAGCGTTGCTGGTAAACCGACAAAGCGCCGCCGCCATCAGGGCTTGGGCGCCTCCAGCACCATGCAGACCGAAACGCCATGGGCATAGAGCTTGCCCTGGCCATCGACCAGGCGCCCTTCCGTCGAAATCAGGCGTCGTCCCCCGTGCAGCACCTTGCCTTCGGCCCGGAGGACGCCTGCCTCTGGGGTCACGCCCCTGACATAGTTCACTTTCAGGTCGACGGTTGTGTAGGGCACGCCGGCCGGCAGGGTGGTGTGGGCGGCGCAGCCCATGCAGGAATCGAGCAGCGTCGCGATCCAGCCGCCGTGAATGCCGCCAAGCGGGTTGCGGTAGGCAGGCTTCGCCGTCGCCGCCCACGCCACGAAACCCGGCTCGACGACGACGAGGCGAAAGTCCGCCGTTTCCGCGATCGGCGGATGCGGCAGACGGCCATCGCGAATGGCCGACAGGAACTCCATGCCGGAATAGGTCAGCGCTTCCTCGAACAGGACGGAGCCATAGCGGACAGGCGCGGTCACTCGGCAGCCTCGATCGTGTCTTCGTAGGTCTTGAAGAAGCGGCGGCCCGTGCCCTTCTGGTTTTCGTAGATCGACCCCTGGGCCTTCGCCGATGGGAACGGCATTCGCACCGGGACCGGCTTCAGGCGCGGCTGGCTGGTGCTTTTGCCGCGCACCATCCGGCTTTCGAAGGCGTTGAAGTCGCCTTTCATGGTCGCCAGCGGCCATGCGTCCGCCGCCGCATATTCCGTCAGGAGCAAGCGGCGCTGGCGGTTCGAAGTATTCAAGGCGGAGCCATGGACAGCGCGCACATGGTGGATCGTCATGGAGCCCGCAGGGCCCATCAGTTTCCGCGCCGGCGACACGTCAAGCTTGACGGCTTCCGGGTCGAACGCGCCGCAGAAATAGCCCTCATGGTGATGATCGTAGACCGGCCCCTTGTGGCTTCCGGGCATGACCATGAGCGGGCCATTGCTTTCGTCGCAGTCATCCAGAAGCATCCCGGTCGCGAGGACGTCGTCATTGGTATGGGGGTAGAACGCCCAATCCTGATGCCACTCGACCGGGGCGCCGTAGCCTGCCGCCTTGATGTTCATCTTGCCGCCATAGACGCGCACATCCGGGCCGAGCAACTGGGCGACGATGTCCGTAAC